>BOKC01000002.1 GCA_016860785.1 Patescibacteria group bacterium | reverse complement strand
AATAGCTCCGGTTGAGAGATACTCAATCGCATTCACGATTAACATCAGGACGGCGACAAGTCCGGAGAGAAGCAGAAAGATATTGAAAGTGTCTAGGTTTAGGGTGTAGGTTTCGGGTTGGGCGGAAGAAATATTTGGCGCAGATAAGAGAAAAAATAATAGTGAAATAAAAAAAAAGTGTTTTTTTCATCTGTCTTGGATGTTTCAAAATATTAGAAAAGATTAAAATAAGAAAATTTCAAAGTAAAAGGCAGAAATAGTTTAAAAATAACTCCCCCCTTAAAAGTCGTCCCGCCTTTGATCAAAGTTTTGACCGTGTCACTGCTCTCTCCTGGATCCCCCGGATCAACATACGGTACAGCAATCGTAAAAGACACCCACTGTTCGGAACTGGAAGTAAAAATATCAGGATCTTCTGTCTGAATTTCTCTGTGGCGTGTCGCCACAGATGTATCAACACCTGTATTAAAAGAAGTTGGCGATAAATACAAGAAATCCGTGTAATTAGCCGGCGGAGCAGAAACCCTGTGATCGCCATTAACATTCAAATCTCTTGAAACAGTCGCGATCCAAAGATATTTTCTTGAAGAGAGAGCGTTGTGAGAGGGCGGATTGGTATTGGTGCCGTCTCCGCCGAGTCCTGTCGCAGTCGGCGTCCCTCCTCTATCAATAGCAAAAGATATATGCGTGCTCTCCTCGCTCGCCGAAGTGGTGATGGTCAAATCATCAGCGCTTCCACCATCAGCTATTTTGTAAAGTATGGCGCCCTTGACGGTATTGGTACCAGAATTTACTTCTTCATCTAAAAGAATCCAATCATTTGTATCGTAACCAGAGAGTGTCGGATTGTTGCCGTGAACAGAAAATACAACTAAAAGTAATTGTCCAGTTTTAACCCCAGCCGGCAAACGAATCGCATGGCTAGTGGTGTCTCCTCCGGAGCGGCCCCAATTTCTGGCTCTAATGGTTGGAAAACCTTCAGTTGCGTCAATAAGATAGGTAACATGAACTGCGCCGTCGCGACCAGTTCTTTGGGTTGAAGTGTTGCTACCACCACCTGAACCATAATATCTGTGATTTTCCACTCCAGCACCACCAGAACCACCGCCACCGAAATAATTACCACCGCCGTTTGGTCCGGACGAGCCGGCGCCTTCCGTTCCGCCTCCACCACCACCGGATTTTCCGGAAGTTCCTTGATTACCGTTTCCGCCATCAAAACCAAAGTCCCCTATTCCGGCGCTAGCTTTGCCTCGACCACCACCATTTGTTCCGCCACCAAAACCACCCTGCGCATCAAGATATTTTGTGCCACCTCTCTCTACCGTTGTACTAGCCCCATTGTTCCCGCCAGCAGCACCACCTGAACCAACAGTTATCGTATATTCTTGTGCAGCTTCAACAACCATAGTGGTTGACATAAAAGCTCCGCCACCACCAGCGCCGGCGTTTTGAGAACCACCGCCACCACCAGCCCAACCTTCAAAAGTTACTTCCGTAACTCCGGACGGCACTGTAAAAGTGCCGTTTGAAGTAAATGTTTCCACTCGCAAATGTTTTAAAGTCTCGGCTTCAGTAAAAAGTTTTGAGTAGGAAAAAATCGCAGTCAAAACAAAAACTGTGATTAGAGTAAAAATAATTTTTCTTTTGAAACTTTTTTGAGACTTCATAAGTCTTTTTAAAAAATCGGAATTTATAACTCTTCTTCTAACTCTGGCTCTGGCCCTGTTTCTGGTTCACCCTCAACAATCTCATTTTCTGAGCCCGCCCCAACACCAACTTTCTCTTCGTTTTCTTCACTACCGGTCTCTTCTTTTGATCCAATCTCATCCGCTTCGAAATCATCTTCGTTATCCGAACCAACTTGATCATCCGGATAATCAACACTACCGCCACCACTTTTGAAAATTTGACATTCGCCCGGTGCTGAATTTACAACTCCACTGTTTATAGACAAACAATACGGCTCGCCGGTGATTGTATCGAATAAAGTTATACCTGCCGGATTTTCTCGGTTGCCGACCGTCAACTTTTCGGCAATCAAATTTTTGAAATAGGCAAATCCATCCTGGATTTTAACACCAAGCATTTCAAAGTTGGTAAGAATATAATCAAAACCAAAACCGCCGGCATTTCCACCCTTTACAAAAGCTTCCAGATCAGAAATTCTTTTTTCCAAATTCAAATCACCCTCACCAAAATAAAAGGTGTTGTTATTTATAAAAGTCATAATCTTACCGACTTCCCCATTAGAAGAAGGTGTGAAATCTTCAAGCGCAACACCAACAACTCGGCCGGGTTTTGTGGCTTTCATCCCAATCCCAAGTCTTGATGACGAGGTGATGTAATCTCCGGCTTTTATCGGGCCGTTTTCGTCCGAGACTTTGACTGGCACCCGACCCATAACCCCAACCGGTATGTCATTTGTCTCTTCAATCCGGTAAGCAGTCGGACTTTTGGATAGCGTACCAATAATACCCGGTTTTGTTGAATAAACTCCTGCCAAATTTCCCTGATACGGTTCGTAAGATTTTTCAACCTTGCCGGGTTCCAGCTTTGAAGCCACAACAATATCTCCCGGCTCGTATTCAGTCTTTAAACCAACAACAGTAAAAGCTTCGGCGTAGTCGGCCGGATTTGTAAGCGAACCATCAATCGCCACGTCGCCGTCGGAATCAACAGTAAATTTACGATTTATGACATCTCCGGTTGTCGTCGCAATTGTAAAAAGATAGGTATTGGCATTTGGCTGATTTGAGACAATTGTAAAATCTGCATCTGGAGTAGAAGTACCAACTCCAACTCGGACGACGTTGCCAGTTGCGCTTGTTTCAAAAACAATGTTACCAGCTGTTGCCGTACCAATATGAGTAGTGCCGTTATCCAAAACTGAAAACAAAGTGGTTGAAGCATTATTAACCAACTCAAAAATTCTATTCGTGCCAGTACCGACCCCCCAGACCGTGAGCTTGCTGTAAGGTGTTGTCGTGCCAATTCCGACATTACCACCAAAATATGATTTTGTTGTACCACCAGTATAAATAGCAAAACGATTATTACCCCGAACAATCTCGTCTATTCTTAATCCATAAACATTTGTCATAGTTCCAGATCCGGTAGTTGAAGGACTTCTAACTCTTATTCCAGAATAATCGGTAATTGCACCGGAACCACCCAAATACCAAATTGATTCTTCTATCTGCAGTCCAATATATTCAGTAATTGAAGCGTTATTGACTGTTAAACTACCTCTTTCACTCCAAACCGAAAGTCCTGTTGCCAAAGATATAGTTCCAAGTGCAGTAGAACTAAAATGTAATCCAACTCGTCCACCGGACAGACCACCAGGACCGGTTGTTAAAGTTAAGGCACCAGAACCGCTGTGCTTAGCAATTGACTGAAAAGCCATATTGGAACCAGAGTTTGAGCTAGAGCCAGTAAAATCTACTGCTGTTAGAAGGCCTCGCCTTTCTCCACTTGTGCCAGTTATTCCTTTAATTGTAACCAAGCGGTCAGTGTCGTTGGTGGGACTTACAGGAAGATTTGTGGTGGCTCCGCCAAAATGAGAGTAGGTATTCGTATTCCTTGAAACCTCAAGACCTCCCTCAGCTGTTAATTTGCCACTGACATAAGTCAGGTCGGCAGATTCTGAAAGAATGCCGTCTGTGCTAACAAAAGGAACTCGATTGCTGGTAAAGGGGGTTCTAAAATTTCCGGTAAACCGAAGGTTTGTGAAAGTTGAAGTGGCATTACTAGAAGTTGCTGTAAAATATTCAGCAACCGCTTGTCCGACAACAGAAAGACGAGCGTAAGGGGAGGACGTGCCGATGCCAAAATTTATGCCATCAAAAACAAAACCGTCGGTATCCGTCAAAGCATTACCCGAAGAATTGGTGTGAATAATTCTATTTGCGGTAAAAGATGATTGTGTGTCTGTTAAACCAAGAAAAGTTGATACCCCACTTCCACCACCAACACACACGCCATTTACCGCAAAACATCCGGTACGAATATCTATGCCGGAGCCAAAAGTTGAAGTCGCGGTAGTAGAAATATTTATCGTGTCAGGGCCAGTGTTGCCTAAAGAAAAAATTGTTCCCGGAGTAGTTGTGCCAATACCAATGTTCCCCAAGAAATATCCAGTTCCATCTTCAAGAAAAGCAGCCAAAGTAGTTGAAGAATTGTTGGTTAACTCAAAAAGCCGGTTTGCACCAGTACCCGAACCCCAAACTGAAAATCTTGAATAGGGAGTTGAGGTGCCGACTCCAACATTACCATTAGAAAGTAGCGCCAAAACAGAAGCCGAACTTTGCCCGATAAATTCAGCTATTTTACCGGCGCCACTTTGGGTAATTCTTAAAAATGTTGAAGCGGTGGAGGTTGAGTTTTCGGCATCGGAACGCAAAAATTGTGATGAGTTTAAGCCCGACAATTTGCCAGCTTCAAAAGCTGAGGGCACTGTGCCCAAAATTTTTCTCGGAGACATTTCATCATCGCAACCAGAAAGTCCAGACGTTCCACAAATCTCAACACCAAGGTAAAGAGTTTGGTTGAAGTTGACCGTTGAAAGCGGAGTGGAACTGCCAAGCATGACACTAAACAATCCATCGGTTACAGTTATCCGATCACCAGAATCTATACGGATTTCTTCCCAGATATTTGTAGTGGTAGCGCTAGTCGCAGTAGTATATAAACGAAATTTCATTATATAGTTACCATCAGGTACCGCCAGATTATTAGTGTCTGTCAATTTGCCTTGATAGTTTATCTGCGAATTAAAATCAGCATAAGAGACAAAAGGCAGCAAGAAAAAAAATCCTGAAAAAACCAGAAAAGTATAAATCCGAATTTTTTTTCTAAGCAATATTCTCATAATTTATTTTAAAAATCCTCGGTCGAAATTTCCAAGCAACAAACAAAAGTATAAAAAGTAAAGATAGCCAGAACGTAATAGGTAGCCAAGGAAAATTCGGAAACGCGATTGGTGGAAAAGGAAGAATTGATTTCAAAATTCCGTTTATCTTTCTTAGACCGCGATTTTTATGGTCAAGAACGGCGACGTGAAGACCGAAAGTCCCCTCTTCACCAAGTGGCGCAATGCTTGCCTCATAAGCGCTTCTATTTTCGTTCACCCGAAGCAAAAAACTAAAAACCAAAGATGGGTCAACAGGGTGAGTTAGAGTAACAGTAAGAGTCTTTAGAACCTCCGGTACTTTTTCGTAAGGTAGGGAAACTTTCAAAGCTCTATCACCATTTACAACAACGATATTACCTCTTTCAAGCTTGGCGATTTCGTCTCCTTGAATAAATTTGAAGTCTCCGAGCGTCAATCCCAAAAACATCGGGTCAACACTCGAACGTGGCAAATCAATCACTCCGGCAAACGGCTCCGGTGGAATTTCTCCCGGGATCAAAAGCTTACCTCTGACCAAAGCACCAGAAGAATAACGACCGCTTTTGTCTCTAACAAAAACCGAATAAAAATAGTCTGTGCGTTTTTCAACTTTTGAATCAACAAATCTCTCCCCTCGGCCTTCATAAACTAAATTTCCGTCAAAAGGATCTTTAGGGAAAAATTTTGGCGAACGAATAATCCTGATATTCTCAAAATCAACTGAAGGATTTTTCCAAGTCAAAATTATCTTTTCCTCATCCGCAAGAGCTCTTAAGTTAGAAACATTGAAAGGAAATTCGGGAAAAGAAATAGTCTTAAACTGCTGATTGTCCAAAATAATTTTCCGACCGAGCGCATCAACAATCTCTAATCGGAAAAAATACAAGACGCCGGGGTCAAGGTCCAAAACAGTAATTTGATGATTCGTCTTAAAAACAGAAGAGGCCAGAGAGCCAATTTCATAATCCGGAGTTTTACCCCAAAATAATACCGTTTTTGAGGGGATATTAGTTTCCAAATTTATGACTGCTTGATATAAATCCGGCTCTACGGAGAAATTTAAGACTTTCAAAAAAACATATTGACCTGTTTGACCGCGAGCTTGTTCTTCTTCTTCCTCCTCTTCATCCAAAGGAAAAGTGGTGGCTGAAGCAGGATCAGATAACGGGCTGTCAGCCCCGGAGGTGTCAAAGGCCGAAACTTTGTAAGTATACAAAGTGTTTGGAGAAAGACCGGTGTCGCTATAAGAAGTTCCAGAAGTGGTATCAATCTCTACGTCATCCCTGAAAATTTTATAACCATTTACAGGCAGATCACCCTCAACCGCCGCATCCCAAGTCAAATTTATCCCTGAAGTGGAAACAGCAATAGCCGAAAGATTTTGTGGCGCTTCGGGTGGATTTTCTACAGTAATTATCTGACTGACCTTGAACTGACTTTCAGATTGTGCAGAAACAATTAAAGCCAAGAAAGCAAAGCTGGCTATTAAAATCTTTATTTGGAATGTAAGAAAATTTAATTTCATATATTCAATTTAAAGAGTGACGGCGGTTAAGGTTGTGGTCGCTACGTAAGTATCCGGCAAAAGAATCGGGTTGTGATTTGCAGAGACTATTGCCCTGAAACGCAGAGTCGAAGTCGCGCCGGAGATCGGTGTTCTTGATGTCGTACTAATTATCGTCCTTGGTGTGGTGGTCGCCGAAATCCAGCAGTTATCGTCGGTTTCAGTTGAGCCGGTGTTACAGGCATTCGAACCATTGTTCCTAAATGCGGCCACAATTTCACCGGTTGTTGAGGCATTGATGGTATAAGCAAACGCCGAAGAATTCGCTGGTGCCGAATTAAAATTAAAATCCGGCACCTCCGGAGTAGCGGTGTTTAGATGAAAAATGGTACCAGCATTTTCATTTCCAATCATGCCGTCATCAGAATCGGTTTTTATGGTGACAGAGAAACCAGCGGCATTATCGGTCTTTACAATAAACTGAGCACCACCATTTGAAGTCCCCCCAGTCAATCCGCCCAACGCCGGAGACAAAGTGATATCGTCAACAGAAGTAATTGATATAAACACCCCCTGCATTTGCTGATATCCGGCTTTGAGTCTATAAGACGCGCTTTCAGAAATACCGGTTGCCAATTCACCAATCGTACTTTCTTCAAAATAATTTGCACTTTGAGACCTAAGACCGCCGATATTCAGACTATCACTCTGCACTCTATAGCTATTACTCTCCATCACAAATGCACTAACTTCAATATAAAAAAACACGGCAAGCAACAAGCTAAAGAAAAGTGTTGTTATTGTCGCGTTTTTCTTTTTTTTTTGGTTTCTTTGAAAAGACATATTCCACAGCTTGTCCACAAAATTAAATCTTTTGAAACTTGTCAAGTCTGAAACCATTTGCTAGCTTTAGTACAACAAAAGACCTCGTAGTTAGAGTTTCAATTGGTCTTGGGACCCGCTCGGGTCTTTTGTTTTTTTGTAATATGTTATCTTTGTTCATCCATTGGCTTTTTTCTAAATTCAAATCTCTTGGTTAAAAATCTAATAGTTAGAACCAAAATAAGCACGATGATAAGGAAAACAAGTATTAATTTCCAAGGCAAAACAAAAAATATAAAACTCTCTTCATCAATGATGTCGTTATAACTACGGTTTACAAAAGCGTGAGCATTGTAAACACCGAAAGCCCATCCCGTTTCCCAGACAACCTCTCGCAAACGCAAAGAGTCAGGCATAGAAAACCAAGGATCCATCTCAATTACTTCAACCTCTTTACCAAGAACGTTATTTATCCGAATCTCGCCATAAGGAGCAAGGTGGATACTTCCGGAATTCTCAAACAAGATTTCAAATGGTACCGGAGTCGAACCAAAAATTCTTTTCCCGGCTTTTGTCCTAAAGGTTTGCATTTCCCCCTCCTCATCTACCCCTCCCGGTATTCTTACAAAAAAGAGAGTACCGATTCTTGAAATGATGGCTGCCCCACCTCTGACATCTCCGTCGCCTCGCTCTGACGGCTTTGACACTGTACTGATTACAACACTGCCGTATCGACCCCCAGGTTCTTCATCATAAGGAATTGAAACTGTTATTGGGATTCTTGCCCTCTCTCCGTGTTTCAAAGAAAATTCAAAAGCTGGCACTTTGATGTAATCTTTCAAGGAATAGGGGCCTCTTTCGCTCCCCAATAAAATAACTGTCTGGTCAGAACTCCTTGAACCGGTAAAATCTTCTATTTCTATGAGAAAGATCCTTTCCTCACCCATTCTGTTTGTGACATCCAATTTGAAATTTCTGGTTTCTCCAGGAGTAAGTGAGGCATCAAATTTTCCAGGCCCAACAACAAAATCACCGAGAACACCAACATTTTCTCCTAAACTTTCAATGCTAATTTCTGTATTCCGAACAAAAGTATTGTTTGGCTCTTGAGAAAATACTGTTGAAGCCGGAAAAATCAGCGCAAAACTCCCAAGCAATAAAGCTGAAAAAACAAATAATATTAACACCGGCAAACTAAGTTTTTTATCTTGAAATTCAGAATTCATATTAATTTATTATTTCATTGTTGCGGTCAGCGTGGTTGTCGCAGTATATGTATCAATCGGCAGAAGCGGATCCGGATTCTCTCTTACTACCACTCGGAAAAAAATAGTTGAGGTCGCGCCGTAAAAATCAGTGTTGGTATTACTGTCCAATATCGTAAATGGGATTGACGAAGTGGCAGAAATCCAACACTTTAAAGCCGCTTGATTAGAACCTGTGTTGCAAGCCGAACCATTATCCTTGAATTTTGTCGCGAGATAATCGGTAGAAGAAGCGTTTACGGTGTAGGCAAATCTAGCCGTGTTAACAGCAACCGTCGTATCATCAAAGTCAAAATCCGGAACACCAGGTGTCGTCTCTACAAGATGTGGAATGACTCCAGCGGTCGATTCTCCCTCCATCCCGTTTGTGGAAGAGGCGGTTAGAGTTACGGTCCAACCAGCAGTATTATTGGTCATAACCACAAATTGCGTCCCACCATTTGAAGTTCCACCGGTCAAACCTCCAAGAGAGGGGCTCAAAGTCACATCCGACGGCGCGACCTTAAATGTTATTTCAGCAGTTATGCTCTGGCTTATTTCAAACTGTCCGGAACCTCTTGTTATGTTTGGTTCAACATAAGCAAAACCAATTGGCACCAACAAAGCAGAGACCATCGTAATCGCTAAGCTTTCTTTGAATAATTTTTTGAAACTAGTCATCTTAAATTTTGAATTAATAAAGCTAATAATAAGTTCTTTGTTTCTAATAAATTCGACTTTTTTGTTTTTATCTTTCATCTTTAAAATTAATTAAACTTCTAATTTGAAAACAAATTTTAACACACTATTTTTTGGGAACCATCACATAAAAATATTCCTCTTCGGTCGGTTCGGCAAAAACTGGTTTTATTACTCCGGCTACCCCACTCTCGTCCGGCACAAATTCAATCTCGTCAGAAAAAGAATCTCTCAAATAATTTTTTACCTTGGAAAAGGCGTCAGAGTTTTCATTACTGTGAATTGGGATAGTCACAACTCCTCTCTCATCTAATGTCAAAGAGGAAAAATTATTTTCTGCGACAGCATTATCTTTTTTTGCGATCTTATTTTTAGAACTCAAGAAAGAAAAGGATTTAGAAAATTTTTCAAAACCACTCTTCATAACAAATTTAAAATTATCCGAACCTCTTTTGACTGCATCTTTTATGGACGAGCTTGAAAATTCGGGATTCACAATTTTTATTAGATCAGTCGTCATGGATTGAAAACTATCAGCAACAATCGGCTCTCCTTTTTTCAAGACATTAGCAACATCAAAAACCAAGACAGAGACCGAAGCAACAACAAAAACTGCGATAAAAAAATTTGAGACTGTTCTTTGTAAAGAAAAGTTTTTAGCTAGTCGATCAACTGCTAAAGACTCACTTCTTAAAGATTGAAAAACTATCTTTTGATTATCGTTAAAAAATCCTTCCGATTTCAGACTAGTTGTCTTGAGTTCTTTATTAGATACTTCACGGATAAGCGGGGACGATTTCTTTCTACCTGATTTCAGGTGATTAATAAGAGAGTTTTCTTCAACAAACCAAGTCCTACTAACCAACCGACAATCCAGTTTACCTGCTCGACAAAGCTGTCCGAGATAATCAGAATTATAGCCACTTTTTTTTGAAACTCGGCTAGCCGAGATATATTTCTTGCCTTCTAAATTTAACTCTTTTTCCACCACTAAATTATAATGCAAAAAAGTCTTATCACTAAACTAAAAAAAGAGATATCTGTGGATAAATCATCGAAGAAATATTTCTATTGGATGTAGTGATAAAACAAACCAGATCTTATAGAAAACACTGGAATTATCTTAAAAAATCACAGAACACCTTGAAGGTGTGCAATTACCCGACAGTAATCACTTGGTCGATTGTCCTAGTCGATTACTCAAACAATTTAATATTTAGATTAAACATTAATAAACAATACTTATTGTGGATAGTTTGATTGACAATCTTATTAAGGTTTTATAACCTATAATCAAATGGAGAGAAAGTTTATAACTATAAAACAAGCATCTGGTATTCTCGGAGTCTCAACCCTAACCCTTAGAAATTGGGACAAGAGTGGTAAGTTTAAAGCTCTAAGGCATCCAATAAACAACTATCGGGTTTACGAATTGTCAGAAATAGAGAGATTAATTTCCGAGATGAAAAACGCCAACAACCAGAGATTCGGTAAACGGACGAAAAAACTTGAAATAAAACACCTGGATTAATTAAACCAAGAGATCTAAGAATAAATCCTTCAAGACCTGCGGATTTCCAGCACCTCTAGTTTCTTTCATCCCTTGCCCTACCAAGTATTGTAAAACTGATTCTTTTCCACTCCTGTATTCCTCAACAACCTTTGGATTCTCTTCTATTATTTTTCGAACAATTTCTTTTAGTTCTCCCTCGTCACTTTTCTGTAAAAGATTATTTTCTTCCGCGATCTTTTCTACATCGCCACCCTCGCCTACGAGAATTGCAAGAATATCTTTTGCACCACGCGAAGATATTTTATTTTCCTTAACCATCATCATTAATTTGATGAACTCAAGATGATCTATGTCTAAATCTACTCCCCGCTTCGCAAGCCCCACCATATCTGAAGTTATGTAGTTCACAGACAACTTTACGATTTCAACGTCACCAGAAAACTTTAAGATTTTTTGAAACAGACCATCAAAAAATTTATTGCGCGACTGGAGGAAAAAATTTATGTCTTCAGTTTTTAATCCCAAATCTTCATACCTGCCCCTTTTCTCCCAAGGCAATTCTGGAATTTCTTTAAGTAACAGTCCCCTATCAAATTCTGGAATTTGGCTTATGTAGAGCTTAGGTAAATCTGGATCTGGAAAATATCGATAGTCGTGGGAAGACTCTTTCGCTCTTTGAACAAAGGTCTCTTCCTTTTTCTCGTCCCACCCCCTGGTTTCTTGTTGTACTTGACCCCCGCCTTCAAGCAGTTCAATTTGCCTTTTTATTTCATATTTAATTGCCTGCTCCACACTCTTGAAAGAGTTTAAATTCTTTACCTCAACCTTAACCCCAAGTTCTTTGCCAACACCAACAGAAATATTTGCTTCAATTCGCATTTCACCTTTTTCCATATTGGAATCAGAGGCTCCGAGATACTGCAACAAAAGCTGTAGTTCTTTAGCAAAAGCAGAAGCGTCTTCTGCCGAATGTATGACCGGTTCGGTAACAAGTTCCAAAAGAGGAAGCCCTGCTCGATTGAAGTCAACAAGACTGTATTCGCCCCGCTCATGTAAGGATGTCGCCGTGTCTTCTTCAAGATGAATCCTTGTGAGACTTATCTTGTTTATTTCCCCACCAGAAACCAGTGGATACTTATACTGACTTATTTGATAACCCTTTGGAATGTCTGGGTAAAAATAATTTTTTCGGTCAAACTCAGTAAAATCCGCAAGGTTTCCACCAACAGCAAGACCGACCTTCAAAACATGTTTGACGGCTTCTTTATTTATTGTCGGCAGAGTCCCCGGTTGTCCGGTGCAGATCGGACAAATATTTTTATTCGGCTCGGATTCATCCGGATTATTTTTGGAGTTGCAGAACATTTTAGTTTCCGTCTTCAACTCCGCATGGATTTCCAAACCAATTGTTGGAATATAATTATTCATTATTTAGAACATCGCTACTGCGATATTCTAGCAAAGAGATGGAGTGCAACCAAACCTTCATTCTCACAAAAGTACCGAAACAAAAAAGAGTGGGGGCTTAGGAACCGAGAATTTCAGCATGTTAGTTTATTTTTTTAAAATAAAAGCTGTATTTTTTTAATTTTGAAAAATTAGAGCCAACTCAAGAAAAACTTAAGAGAACCGTGAATTTAGTATGGGAGTTTTGAAATAAATATTAAGGTTTATTAATCTTATTTTTTGCTCTTTAACGCCTTTTTGGCAAGCTCGACAGCAGACTCTTTTGATTCAGCGACTACCAAAAAGAGCTTCTTATGGCAAAAGGAAGCCCCTTTCACACCACTAGCCACTTCCAAATCCTCGCCTTTCAGGCCACCCCAAGACTGTGGAAAAGTCACCCTGCTTTCAAAGCCAAAACGATTTTTCTTGACTGTTGAGATGTTCCACCTTCCGTCACTACTAGGAAATATTACAAATTTTGGTTTTTTGAAATCAAACAAAAAATCCTTCCAAGGATAGTATTTATCAAAAATAATAATTTCTTTATTCTTGCTATTTTTATATGTCCTTAAAACTATTTTTTTAGCAATTAATACAGATTTGGTTTTTTTAATCTCTCTTAATAGTATTTTTTCAGTGACCTTAACAGCTTCGGCAAAAAGCCGATTTTGATCTTCGTCTTCGTTCCAGACCGAATTGAAAGACAAAATAAAGTTCGCTACTCTGTATGGACTAAAATCAAAAACCGGTTTGAGGATTTCAATACCATTATCTTCGGCGTCAATTGATTGAACTAGATTTTTGTCAATTTCTTTGGCAACAGAAGCATTGCCGCAAATTTTCGGACCATATTTTTTCCAAACCAATCCGAAAGAAGCAAATGGTATACCATTTGATCTCTGGCCAGCACCAGTTGCTTGATGGTGGTCGAAGTTCCTCCGGCCGTCATATTTCATACCCACATCAACCAAGATGTCCCCTTCTTTCATCAAATCTTCATCTCTAGTTCTAACAATTCTTATTTGACCTTTGAAGAAAATCTTCAAAACAGCCACAGCGAAAACATCGTCAGCGTGAAAAGAACCGTTGTGAGTGATTACTATTTTTTTTTTGTTTTTTGATTCTCTCGCCATTTTAAAAACCGGAAACGTCCATAAGAACAAAATAAATCTACTCCTTATTGGGGCTTTTCCTCCCCTGCGCCGTTCTTATTCCTTGAGACTCTTCGGAAAACAAAGACAGCAATTACAAACACAACAACAAACAGACCGAATATTTCTATCCCACTTATCAAAGATGCATATTTATGATAGAAAGCATTAGCTTGCCAGCCCAATGGAGCTAACACCAACACCTTAACAAAAGTACCGAGAAAAGTAAAAAGCAAGTAAGAATAAATATTAAACCTAATTAATCCGCAGGTAAGAGATATTGAGAATGTCGGCACAATCGGAAAAACACGGAGACCAAAAAGAACGGATTCATCCCAAAAACTATTCTCAAATTTTTTCTCAAGCTTTTCAATACTCTTCCAAGATAAATTAAAAAAACCGCCCCATTTATCCAAAATTGGCTTACCTAAAAAAAATCCAAGATAATAAATAAAAAGTGAGCCGATCGTAACCCCCAAAGCCGCCGGAACTGCTAAAGTAAAAATAAGTTTTTGAAAAAAAATTACTGAAATATTTTCTGGTAGAAAAAGAAAACCGGAAGAAAAAACTACAACCGGAGTTGAGATCGGCGGAATAATCTGGGCAAAAAAGGTTGCCATAAAAACCCCAAGACCACCGAGCGGTAAAAAAATATTTTGAACTAAATTTATGGCAGACTCTAAAAATCCCGATATCATTTTAATATTTCCATACTCTTGTCTATTATGTTTTCTTCATCAGCAAAGATAAACTTACCCCTGAATTTCCGACCGGCAAAAAACAAAGGCAACCAATAAACGTCGTCCGGCCACATTTGTCGAAACGGTATTTCGTCTAGAAAAAACCACTTCGGCTTCATCTCTTCAGTCTCCCTCTCTTCTCCGGAAAATTCAAATACCTTAAAAACACTAACCTTCGATTTCTCCCCAGTATTTTTGAATTCAAAAAACAACTCTCCAACCTCTTCTATCTTTAAAGGTTCAATTCCAACCTCTTCTAAAAGCTCCCTTTTAACTGATTCTTCAATTGATTCTCCATCTTCCACCTTACCGCCAAAACCATTCCAACGACCAGCTCCAAATCCTCTTTTCTTATAACCCAAAAGAACCCGCGGATGCTGATAAACTACAGCGAGAGTCAGAATCTTTTCTCCTGGTTTTGACATCAAAATATTTTACCACCCTTTTCAAAATTTAAGTGGAGTAATTATAAATTTAACTGCCGTGACACTTTTTATATTTTTTACCACTCCCACACGGACAGGGGTCATTCCTACCAACTTTTTCGTCTGTCGATTTTTTTCCGGTTTTTTTTGAACTTGAGTCAACAGAAGAAGATTCCGGCCCAGACAATATTAATTTACTAGGAGATGGTTTCGGAGAAGTGGTCGTCTGCGTGTTAATTGATGAAATCGCGGAAAAAACCTGTTCTTTCAAAGTTCTTTCCATTTCTTTAAACATCCTCAGACCTTCTTTTTTATACTCAACTAAAGGATCTCTTTGCCCATAAGCACGCAGATTAACACTCGACCGTAAATAATCCATTGCCTCCAAATGATCAACCCAAAGAAAATCAATACCTTGCAAGACTAGAGATCGAACCGATAGGAAAAAAGCTTCTTCGCCGAGTTCCTGCTTTTTCTTAGCTGAAACATCACCAACTTCCGGAGCAACTTCCGCAACACTACCTAGAAATTCATCTATAAATTGCCTGTCTCCGGAGAGAATTTTTCGGCGTCTGTCATAGACGATTTTTCTCTGAAAATTTAAAACGTCGTCATATTCCAAGACATGTTTTCTGGCATCAAAATTAAATCCTTCTATTTTGGTTTGAGCCGTCTCAAGAGATCTTGTTATAAGGCGATTTTCAATCGGCTCATCTTCAGCAATTCCCATTCTACCCATCAGTTTCTTGACTGTGTCTTTGGCAAAGACCCTCATCAATGAATCCTCAAGAGAAACAAAAAACTGTGTTTCTCCAGGATCTCCTTGTCTTCCAGAACGTCCTCGAAGTTGATTATCAATTCTTCTGGCTTCGTGACGTTCAGTGCCAAGCACAAAAAGCCCACCAAGATTTTTGATTTCCTCGGAATTTTCTGGGGTTCCCGGATTACCGCCTAATTTAATATCGACCCCACGACCAGCCATATTGGTCGCAATCGTTACTCCACCACGTCGACCGGCCTGGGCGATAATTTCACCTTCGCGCTCATGATTCTTAGCGTTTAGAATCTCGTGTGGCACACCGGACGTCCTCAAATATTCGGAAATCATTTCATTTTTCTCTATAGAAATGGTACCGATCAAAACCGGCTGACCTTTCTGATGAAGTTCTTTAACTTTTCTAGCAATAGCTTGAAGCTTTCCTTTCTCTGTCTGGAAAATTAAATCGTTTCGGTCAATCCTTTTCGATGGTCTGTTGGTCGGAATAGCAATCGTATTCAAACCATAAACTCTGAAAAACTCTTCCTGCGAGGTTAAGGCAGTTCCAGTCATTCCGGAAAGTTTTTTGTACATTCTGAAATAATTTTGGAAAGTAATTGAGGCGAAAGTTCTTGATTCTTGTTGGATCCGCACACCTTCTTTAGCTTCTATGGCCTGATGAAGTCCGCCAGACCAACGTCTCCCGGGTTGAAGTCGGCCAGTGAAATGATCAACAATTATTATTTCTCCCTCTTTCACAACATAATCCACGTCCCTCTCAAAGAGAGCTTTAGCTTTTACAGCGTTTTCCAGATGATGCACGAGTTTTATACCTTCGTCGGTATAGATATTCTTAACACCTAAAAGTTTTTCGGCTTTATCTATCCCTTTGTCGGTCAAAGTGATAGCTTTAAGTTTTTCATCAACTTCAAAATCTTCATCACGCTTCATCTGCCTTACCAATCCGGAAAAAGTTCGATACAAATTTTCGGCCTCTCCAGATGGAGCGGAGATTATAAGCGGGGTTCTGGCTTCGTCTATGAGGATTGAGTCGACCTCATCGACAATTGCATAATTGAAGTCCCTTTGTCTAACGTTTTGCAAATCATACTCTAAATTGTCCCGTAGATAATCAAAACCAAATTCGTTGTTAGTGCCGTAAGTAATGTCTGCCAAATAGGCGTCCTTTCGACCGCAGGGCTTTAAAAATTCATGAACAACTTTAAAACCTCCGACTTCATCTCTTTTTTCATCAAGTTTTTTTTCATCATCTTTATGCGCCGGATCATAGAGATAACTTGCATCATGATTAATACAACCGACACTCATGCCTAAAAAATCATAAATCTGACCCATCCAAACCGCGTCTCTTCTGGCAAGATAATCATTCACAGTCACCACATGAACACCCCTACCACTAATGGCGTTTAAATAAGCCGGCAGTGTTGCAACAAGAGTTTTACCTTCACCAGTTTTCATCTCAGCAATATCCCCCTGATGTAAAACAACCCCGCCAATCAACTGAACGTCAAAATGTCTTTGATTCGAAACTCTTTTAGCGGATTCTCGAACAGCGGCGAAAGCTTCGGGCAACAAATCATCCAAAGTCTCTCCTTGACTAAGGCGATTCTTAAATTCCGCGGTTTTTAGTTTCAGCGCATTGTCTGAAAGTGAGGAAAAATGGCTCTCTAAAGAGTTTATTTTTTCAATCTTCGGCAGAATTTTCTTTATAATTTTTCCGCTCTCGTCACCCAAAATCTTCTTTAAAAACGGCATAATTGAGAATTATAGCATAATTCCGTCTTCTAATATAGACAATACAAAAACTCCCACGCTTCTAGCGTGGGAGTTTTTGAAAAGCTCGCCAAACTATCTTCTTCTGCGAGTTGATCTTTTGGCTGGTCTCTTAGCTGTTCTTCTCTTGCTGGTTGTTCTCTTAGCAGTAGTTCTTCTTTTTGTTGTTCTTCTTTTTTTTGTTGCCATTTGATTATTGTTGGAAAGATTATTCCAACAACAATTACTTTTAAAAGATGTCTTGTTGATCTGGAAAAACAATTCAACAAGCTCCGACCTCTTTTAATTATCGTCCAAACAAAAATAAAAACAACAATTTAAATTTCAAAATTGGGGATAACTTACAAAAATAATTTCCAAACTTGAAAAAATTAAAAATCAAATTCACCAACTAAAATAATTTCTCTCTCCAAAGTAATTCCGGTTTTTTCTTTCACATCTTTAATTATTTTGTCAGTTGTATTTTTAATTTCAGAAGACAAAGCTTCACCAAGATTAACTACAACTAGCGGTTGATCTTTAAAAAATTCGACCTGCCCAAAAATTTTTCCTCGAAGGTTGAAAACTTTATCCAAAATCCAAGCCGCCGGAATCTTAAACTCTCCGCTGTGGTTTTCAAAATAAGGTAAATCCGGATAATTCTTCAGTATCGATTCCAATTTTTCTCTACTAACAATCGGATTTTTAAAAAAAGACCCGGCAGTGCCAAACTTGTTGAGGTCTGGAAACTTCCGACCTCTGATATTAATGACTGCTTCTCTTACTTCTTTCAAGCTTGGCGAACGGTCCAAAAAATATTCTTTCAAGTCTTTATAAGACAAATTGAGTGCACCTTTTTTCTTTAAAGAAAAACAAACGCGGGTGATAATCAAACTCCCTACTCCCAACTCTTTAAAAATACTCCCTCGATAAGAAAAACGGCAATCCTCCTTGGAAAGTTTTTTGATTTTATTGTCTGCCATGTCAAAAACTTCAACCCAAGAAAGATGGTTTTTAATTTCGGATCCGTAAGCGCCGATGTTTTGGACTGGCGCCGCTCCAGCCGTGCCGGGGATTCCGGACAAATTTTCCAAACCATAAAGACCCCTTGAGACTGATTGTTCAACAAGTTTGTCCCAAGACTCACCAGCTGAAGCCACAACATCAATCTCCTCGTCACGTTCTAACCATTCAATTCCCTTGAGACTGATTTTTATAACAAGACCCGGAAAACCGTTGTCCGAGACTAGAATGTTTGAACCGCCACCTAAAACAAGAACCGGCAATCTTTTCTCTTTGGCAAATTGAAGTACGTCTGGCAATTCATCTACCAAATTTATCTCTGCGAAATATCTTGCTTCGCCACCTGTTTTAAAAGTATTAAAAGATTTAAGAGATACGTTTTCCTTTATCATAAAACAACGCCAAGTCATGACCGGCCGCTGCGAGCTCCAAAACAAATGTCTTATATGAGTGCTAACGGCCGGCCATGACTTGGCACAGTCATTATAGTATAACAAAACAAGCATAAACGAACAAAAGGGTACGAAAAACCCGCCGTGAAGCGGGGTTTTCGCAGACATTCGTTTATTTTGGAGTGCGCTACGCACTCACACTTCTCTAGTATATCAGAAAACAAAAAAAATGCAACTAGTTTGCCAAGAGCCCAGCTCCCCTGCCAGCTCGAATCTCGGAAATGGCATAATCAGCAGTCTCCTTAAAATTCGGGTCAATCTCAACTATTTTCTCCAATTCTTCTATGGCTTTCGGCCAATTTCTCAAAGACAGATAAGAAGCGACAAGGGCTTGGCGCGATTCTAAATTTTCCGGCTCAAACTCAACTCTCTTCTGCCAGATTTCTAAAACTTTTGAATACTGTTTTATTTCCGCTAAAGTATTCAAGAGTCGATCGTCAAAATATTTGACGGAGTCAGGTAATATCTCCCATTCAGAATTAGCTTCTGATAATCTGTCGTTTGCAAGAAGAGCCATCAAGTAAAATGTTCTGGATTCTGGATTTTCCGGCCATAAGTTTTTTGCGGATTCCAACACTTCCATCGCTTCCTCAAACCGACTGGCAGAAAACAAGGTTGAGGCAATTTCAAAATAAATGCTTTGTTTTTTTGGCGAGAGTTTAGAAGCTCGCTCCAGCATCTCAAGAGACCTGTCATATTGCTCCACCTGCCTGAAAAAAACTCCGGAAGATATCAAAACTCTTGCATCAAGCGGAAACCTTTCTGTCTGAACAGATATTCTATCTTGAGCTAAGTTGAAAAAATCAAGCTTCAACTCTTCAGGGTTGTCGCTAGCAATCACCATAGACGCCTTGTTTAAAAAATGAATTAGCCCCTCTTGATTGCCAAAAGTATTGTAACTAAAAAATTTCTTGAAATGCTCTAAGCTGTCTTGATTTGCTGTTTGAGGATGTATGGCATCAATAATCGTTTTTGCCGCTAGTATTGGCTTGTAATGAAGAAAATAACCTGAAATAAAAAACACGGCGACAAGAGCAGACAAAATTATCGTCTTGGCGTGAGCAAAAGGCAGGCCAACAAACGGTAGCTTTATTGATTCCCCCGGCGCGCTCTTATAGCAGATAAAAGCCAGAATTGAGAACAAAAGAATATAACTCGTCAAATTATCAAAATCAAATATCCCCTGAAACAAATACGCGGCTAGAAATCCGGACAAAACACTTTTTTCTAAAATAGAAAAATTGGGTGTTTTCCAAAGATAAAAAATAGAAGAAAAAATAATCAATAAGAAAAATAGAAGCGCCAAAATCCCACCGGCAACAAGCCAGTCAAGATAAACATTATGAACGCGATCAAACCACGGCTCATGACCATACATTGCCGGATTGTAGTTTTCACTAAAGATGTGGATAAAATTTTCCTGACCATAACCAAGAATCGGCCTTTCTTTAAATCCCTCAATCGCCATCGGCCAGACAAAATAGCGTCCCTGTTCTTTTATACCCTCAAGAGAAATAGTGGAAAACCTGGATAGAACGGGGCTCTCTTTTACAAAAGACGAGTCTTTAAAAAACCAAAACGCTCCAAGAAAAACCAATAAAAGAAGCAATAAAACTAGAGATTTTTTCCTAAGACTTTTATGCTCTTTTCCAAATACAAGTAAGAGAAAAAATGTGACTGCTAGGCCGAAAATCAAAGCTAGAGTTACACCTCTTGTCGCGGTATTATATAGAATAAAGACCTGCGTCGCAATCAAAAACAAATAGAGATATCGATAGTTGTCGCGCCTCTGAAAGAAATAAAAAATCCCGATAAAGATATGGAACATTAAATAAACTGCCAAATAGATAGCGTTGCCAAGCGTTCCGTCTAACCTAACCCCACCTTGCCTTATATCAACCGACCCCACAAGCTGAAGAAAACTATAGAAACATATGATTGCACTTATCACTAAAGAAACGTGGAAAAATATCTTCCAGTCTTTTTCTTTCAGAACCGAGATCATAACTATAAACAACCCAACCAAGTAAAATAGGGTGATCAATCCTTCCATTCTTTCAAAAGTTGACCAAAAGCTTCTATACGGGTCAATCCCGAAAATAGCTGAAAAAACAAGAACTACCAAAAAAGAAACGGTTGAATACAAAATCCATGATTTTTTTGGTAAATATTCTTTGTTTAAAAATGCAAGACCAACCCATGACAAGAAAACAATACTAACAATTATCCTGAAAGCAAACGCCTTACCGGTTATAAAAGGAAAAAGCAAGGAATAGCTTATAATAAGAGGGATAAAAGGAATCAACATTAATCCCGTCACAATAAGAGTCTTTAAAATTTTCTCCGAGTTCATGAGCTCAATATACCATAAAAAATTAAGTGCGGATAGTATGTCATAATACAAACGTAATCTGTTAAAAATCCTCGCGGGATAAAGTATATGAAAGAAAAAATCTACAATGTTCTTCGGTGGAGTGAAAAATATACCAAAACTGACATGGTTTATTTAACCAAGGGTGGCTCTTGGCTTGCTCTTGAGTACTCCTTTCAAGCAGTCAGCAGTCTTTTCTTAGCGGTTGCCTTCGCTAATCTTTTACCTAAAGAGGCCTTCGGTACTTATCAGTTCATCATTGCTATGGCATCTATCGTCAGTGTCTTTACATTAACCGGTATGGGTAGCGCTATTATGCGCTCAGTCGCTCGCGGCACTGATGGTGCCTTACGCTACGGTCTTCAGCTTAAACTTATCTGGAGTATCGGTATTGTTTTAGCATCAGGTGGTCTTTCATTCTATTACTTTTTTAACGACAACCAAACTCTGGCAATAGCTTTTTTGATCGTCGGCGCCTTTCAGCCTCTAATCTCCAGCTTCAAACTATATGGACCCTTCTTAGTCGGTAAAAAAAACTTCCGGGAAAATTCCACGCTAAATATTCTACAGAAATTATTGCCATTTATTCTTCTGCTTTTGGCTCTATTTCTCACAAAAAATCCGCTTATCATTGTTGCTGTCTATTTTATTGCCAATGCTACCTCAGTGATTTTTTTGTATTGGTACACTGTTCGGAAATACAAACTGACAATTACACCCGATCCAGAACTCAAAAGCTACAGCAAACACTTAAGTTTTATGGAATCATTTTTAAAAATTGCCGGACAGTTAGATAAAATTCTTATGTGGCATTTCCTCGGAGCCGCTTCGGTCGCAATTTATACAATTGCACAGATGCCTGTATCACACATAAAAGGTTTATTTAATTTAGGTAACTCACTTACCTTTCCAAAATTTGCTAAAAAAAATTTAACAGAGTTAAAGATAATATTACCTAAAAAAATAACTAAATATTTTTTTATTTCAATTATCACCGCTACTGTTTATATAGTGTTTGCTCCATTTCTTTTCTCGGTTTTCTTTCCAATATATTCCGAGTCAGTCTTTTATTCACAATTGCTAGCCCTTGCCATTCTTGTTGTACCAAAAACAATCATAAATCAATCTTTCATTTCCCACCAGATGAAAAAAGAGTTATATATATCAAACATTAGCACCTCAATAATTAGAATAATTTTAATTGCAATTTTACTACCAATCTATGGTATAACAGGAGCAATTATTGCCTTAATTATCGCAGAATTTTATGAAACAGCTTTGTTATGGTTTCTTTTTCGTCGTTTACGATATCCTAGGGAAATTTGACTAACATCTAATCTATAAAAAAGATCTCAGCCGATTATGACTGAGACCTATACTAGCTAATTCTCTCCCAGTAGGAAAGGTGGTCATCTTCTTCAACCTTTCTAAAACCGAGAGACTCAACAATCCTGACAGACGCCTGATTCTCTTTCTTGGTAACAGCCCTTAAGAGCTTGTTTTGGAAGAGAGGATCGGATGCAAATTCTGTGACCATTGTCTTTCCTATCCCCCTCCCCCGGCAGGCCGGGCTTACGGTCCAGGAAAGTTCAAAAGAGTCACTACCGGCAGGCTTCGCCACCACGACCCCAACCGCCTTACTGTCAGAGCTATCAGAAAAAGCAATACGGATGACAGACCCCTGGTCCAGAAGATCCAACAAAAACTTATAGTAATCTCCTTCTGTGAAAAGCCCTGTCCTTCTTGAGGCCCGTCTGGTTTGCTCGTCGTTTCTCCAGGCAAGTAGTAATCTCAGGTGCTCCTGAAGATTGTCAGCTGTGATATCCGTGAAATTCACCTTAACCTCCTTTGAGTGAGTTAAGAAGTTTACTGAAAAGAACAAGAACCTTTTTTATTCTATAATAAAACTTAGAATAAGTAAATATTACTCAATTAGCACCCAAGATAATGGGGATCCATTCTCAATATCTTTTTTTGATCTCTTGCCTATAATTTTATCGTAGTATTTAGTCTCAAGCCCAAACGCCGGCCTAACCGACCTTACATTATTTTTACTAAACCTTTCTCCCTTTTTTATATCTTTTGAGGCAAAAAGAGATCGTCTAAAATTTTTATTGTATTTCTCGGCTTCGGTCTGCGGACCATATGATATTTTTCCCATTACCTTCTTCTGCCAATTTTTATCTTTCTTGTATTCCCCTTTTTTTATTTTGTCTACCATTTTCTTAAACTCGAAAGGGTCAAGAGAAAATCTGTCATCCAATATCTTTCTATTATGTTTCAAAACTATGTGTTTTTCTATAACAGAAGCTCCCATTTTCGCTGCCAAAACTGGCACTTCAATTCCACCCATATTGTCAGAAAGTCCCACTTCCACCTTAAACTTCTTTTTAATATCAAGCATCGTCTTTAAATTAGTTTTTTCAAGAATCGGCTTTTTACTATAAGAAGTTGGGCATTGTAAAACGACAATATCTTTAGCGCCATACTTTCTTAAAGTTTTTATTGTAAAAGTTACTTCAGATAATCTGGAAAAGCCGACAGAGACAATTATCGGCTTACCTGTCTTGGCAACCTTTCGGAGAAGAAGAAAGTCAGTTGATTCATAGGCTGCAATTTTATAGCAAGGAACTTTTATTTTTTCTAAAAAATCTACAGCTGTTTCGTCAAAAGGAGCCGAGAAAAATTCTAAACCCAGTCTTTGAGCAAGTTTTTGAAGTTTGGGTTGCCAACCCCACGGCATATAAGCTTTTTTGTATAGATCATAAAAAGTCTGACCTTTCCAAGCTTTAGGGTTATCTTTACCGCCCACAAGAAACCATTTCTTTCGGGAATTTAAAGTGATGGTGTCCGGAGTAAAAGTCTGAACCTTTATAGCATCAGCGCCAGTCTTGGCAGCCGCTCTTACTATCGCTTCGGCTTTTTTGTAATCTTGCTCATGATTAGCCGACATTTCTGCAACAATAAAGGTTGGATTTTTACCTCCGATTTTTTTTCTACCTATTTTTATTTCTCTATTCATGAAATTTTTTCACACAATAATACAAGTGGTATAAATTTCTCCCCACGATGGTATAAATCTTTTAAATAACTACGAGAGAAAAAATCTCCAGTAATATGTTCCTCTCCTAACTTTGGATTTACTCCGTCTGGTAACTTTATCTCATAAACAACATCCATAACATAATCATTCCCATCAATTGCTAGGAAGTTTGGACTTAAAGACTTTGGAGAAAAATTTAACTCCTCTTTGCATTCTTTGCGAAGTTCTTTAACAACCGATATTGTTTTTTTCTTTTTATCTAAAGACTCCTGGCTTATGCTACCTGCAGGAACATACTCAAAATAATTACGATAAGCAGTTACCCACTCGGGCCTTTTAGCCAAAAATACTTTATTCTTTTTTCTAACAACACCTGTCACACCAAGAGCAATAAACCCTAAAAAATTTCCGGTCTGACGCTGGTAATGTATATATCTATACGGAATCATGCAAACAGAAAACACAAAAGGCTTTAATTCTTCAGTTACCGCAAAAGTTTGCCCATCAAAAAGTTTTGGGTTGGACTTTTTTTCAGATTTCCAAAAATCATCTACTTTTTTGATATCTTTCTCTTCAAGAAGAATTAAATTATCCCTTCCAAGAACAAAAGAAAATTTATCAGCTGAAGAAAAAATAAATGGGTAGTCGCCTCCCGCTAAACATATTCTATTATTTAACTCATTAAATGACTTTACTGAAAAAAAATGAGTTTCTGTAAGAAAGCTATTAAACCTAATGATAAAACAATTGGCACGTCTGGCTGCTTCCACACCATTTACCGAATCATCTAAAGCAAAAAAATAACCATCTCCAGCCTTCTTTTGCGCTACTTGAAACAAGTCTGGGTAAGGCTTGGCTCTTGGAGCACTCTCACCAGAAATTACAAATTCAAAAAGCTTATTTACGTTATGAAATTTAAGAGAGTTTTCCGCATATTCTTTTTTAGCACTGGTTACAATAGCCAATCTCCAGCCGTTTTTTTTTAAATTGATTAAAACCGAACGTGCATTTTTTCTTAATTTAGTCTTGCGATATAAATTAGATAAAGCTTTTTCGTACTTACTGAAAATTTCAGATTGGCTACAATTTCCCTTTTTTGCAATATATGAACTTATTTCTTTTAAAGACATCCCATCACAAACAGAAAAATCCTTTTCGCTTAGTTTAACGCCAGAATAATTGCCTATTTCAAAAAAAACTTTTTTAATCGCAGGAATACTATCTATAAGTGTTCCATCAAGATCAACAAAAAGCCAACTCGGTTTATCTTTTACTTCTTTTTTCATAAAAACTAACGTACTTTAAAAATATCAGTAATAAGCCCGCCTTCAATTCTTTTCTCTAAAGTTTTATTTTCTATAAGAGTTTTAAGTTCAGAAAAAATCCTATCGTAAGTTTTTAATAGCTTTTCCATTTGAGGTTTTGTGTGTGAAAAACTCATGTTGTGTGAACCATACCAAAGAAACCCCGCGCGCAAAACTTCCTGCTGAATAAAGCTTTTAATCTGTAACGCCGAGTATCCACCCTGTTCTTGAATCATAAAAATCTGCCAGACCGGCTTACCTTTAACTTGAATAAATTCAGAAAGGCTGTGCTTTATAAGAAGCTCATTGGTATTATCTTGAAGATATTTTCCGATTTTCCAAATATAAGGAATAACTTTTTTCTTTTCCATTTCTTTTATAGTGGCAATCGCTGCAGCGATTGAAAGCAGTTCCCCACCTTGAGTAAAAGAGTAAAAAATTTTATCAACTGTTTGCATATATTCTCTCTTCCCCACCAAAGCAGAAATCGGCATGCCGTTTGCCATTGATTTACCAAAAGTTGAAAGATCCGGCGTTACTCCAAAAAGTTTCTGGGCTCCGCCAAGATTAAACCTGAATCCGCAAATTACTTCATCAAAAATCAGTAGTGCGCTATTTTTATGCGTTACTTCTTTTACTGATTCTAAAAATCCTTTCTCTGGTTCAACATAATTCATCGGCTCCATTATGACTGCCGCGATTTTACCTGGATATTTTTTGAAGAGATTTTCGAGAGAATTTATGTCGTTGTAATAAAATTTTAAGGTTTGGTCTTGAGTAGCTTTTGGAACTCCTAAATTTCTGGTTGTTGAACCAATATACCAATCATGCCAACCGTGATAACCGCAAACTGCCACGTAGTCACGACCAGTATGAGCACGAGCCACACGGATTGCTCCAGTCGTGGCATCCGACCCATTTTTCCCAAATCGAACCATCTCAGCAGAAGGTATGTGTTTGATGAGAAGTTTAGCCAGCTCAAATTCCAAAGGCGAAGGCAAGGAAAGAATTATGCCCGCTTTAAGTTGAGATTTAATGGCATTATCTACGGCTGGATACTGATAGCCCAAAACAATAGGCAAAAGAGCGTTTATCATATCTACATACTCATTGCCGTCTATGTCCCAAATTTTTGCACCTTTAGCTCGATCGGCAAAAAGTGGTGCCTGACCTTTGATAAATTGCAGATAACTTTTGCTGAAGGTCTGCGAAGCAAGAGGAATCACCTTCTCAACTTTTTTGAACAGTTCTTGGCTTTTCTTTAATTTTAGTTTCATTTTTTTATCTAACTTTTAATCTTCAAAGTATTAGATATTATACAAGACTTCTTTGCTTACCAAAATCTAAAAAATTAAGAAATAAATTTGACTAAAATATAATTATATATTAAACTTTTAAAGGGGTTCTTTGCAACAAAAACATCGCGAACAAGGAGTTTGAAACATGGAATGGCTTCTGCCGGTCAGTTTGAGGATTCTCTGCATCAGTGTCATCTATCCCCTGCTTCTTAAGGGGAGGATCGTTCAGGAAAATCTGTCTAAGAGATTTTTCCTGCAGTACTTTATTTGCGCAGTGCTGGCAGGGATTTTCGCCCTTTCCACTGGACAGTTTGTCTTGTCAGGCGCCTTTTGGACCATGTACAGTGTCGGAATCTTCATTGGTGTCGGCACTTACCTCAATTGGCTAACTACTAAGATGAACTTGAGTGCGACATCGCTGTTTCTTTTCTTCGATGATCTTCTGGCGATCACGCTCGGCTTCATCTTCCTAGGTGAGATTGGATTCTTGAGCCCGGCTTTATCTGTTGGCTTGCTGATCTGCCTCACTGGAATCGTCGTCTTCAGTTACAGCAACTACAGAAAAAAGAAAGTTCAGACAGGAGTGCAACATCTGCCGATTAGATTCTTCGTCTATGTCGCTATCTTCTCAACAGCTTGGGGTATAGCGAGTTTTTCGAAGAGATACTACGCTCTGGAAGGTCTTGAAATCGGAACTTACCTTCTCGGTTGGTACCTCGGTACGTTCACGGCTGCAATGATCGTCTGTCTCAAAAACTTGGGAATCAGACGAATGGCGCTAGAGCTCCGAACTACGACCCAGAAGAGAGAGGTTGGTCTGATGTCCGTCTCGAGCGTCCTCATCATGCTGAACATTGTTCTGAGTTTCTGGGCTTTGAAACTTGCCCCCCCTGACAGTGGTTCAGCCGATTTTTTACATCTCGGCGCTTGTCTTCCCTCTGCTCATCAGACTATTAATCTTCAAGGAGAAGAAGAGCCTGACTCGGCTAGACACCCTAAGCTACAGCTTGGGGGTCCTTGGCACTATCATCATCGGCATTGCTTTCTCCCTGAGTTGAACAAACCCCAGACCGCCCCGACCCACCAGTCGGCGGCGGTTTTTTCTTTAAAGATCAGATCCTGATTTTCTATCTTCTTCTAAGGATTTTTTCAAGCCTTCGTTCCTTGTAATTTTAGCATTCTTAGACATAATCTCGGGATTCTCTATAAGAAAATCGCAATACTCTTTGAAGTTACGTTCATAGCCATAGTTTTTGATAAGAAATGAAAGTACCTCGAGATCTTCATGGTTATCAACCGTCAGGCGAAATTTGGATAAATCATTTTCATTTTCAACATTTATCTTTTTGTATTTTGGATTGTTTCGGATATATAAAGTTACATGTTCCCTTTCTGAACCAAGCCTAGCTTCTTCGTCTGACTCAAGTAAAGATTTTCTTGTAAAGATTTCCACATCAATACCATCAGGATAAGTTTCTTTCAAAACATTACTTGCATAATCCACCCCTTCTTTCTCAAACGCCAATATAACCTTATCTATAACATCAGGATCAATAAGAGGACAATCTCCGGTTACTCTAACAATAGTATCGTATTCAGGATATGCCCTAGCACAATCAACATATCGTTTCAACACGTCTTCCAAAGAACCTCGGAAACACTCAAAATTATTTTTCTGGCAAAATCCTGCAAGCTGATCATCGTCCTGATGATCGCTGGTAGCCAAAACAACCTTATCAATTTCTTTTGAACGGCCTAATCTTTCTAAAACATACCAAAGAAGTGGCCGGTCATTTATTTCGCGAAGAACTTTTCCAGGCAACCTTGTCGAACTCATTCTAGCTTGAACAATACAGAGAGTTTTCATATCAGGTGTTTTAAAATTTCTTTAGCTTGGGTAACATCGTTAAAAGTTTTCTTTTTTTCTTTTACTGATTTCAAAAAATATCTTACCTCATCAATATACATTTCATTAAGATCATAATTTTTTTTCTCAAAAATTTTCTTCTTGTCTTTTTCACTCTCCAGCCAGACAATATTTTCATTCCAATCCCATCTTAAATTTCCTTTCTCTCCTTGAACCAAACACGTTCGATGATATTTTTTAGACAGATAATTACAAGAGACCGATCCTAAAGTACCATTTTTAAACCGAAAAACACCCTTGGCAATATCTTCCGTTTCAATTTCCAAACTACCACTGTGTTCTTTGATAATTAAGTGATTTTTTACTGCCGAAAAATTATTGAGCCAAAATAGTAAATCAAACTCGTGAATATCATCTAAAATTATCCCCCCACCCATATTTTTCTTTACTGCATAATTCTTCCTATAATCAGTCCAGGGGCGCCAAAATGGAAGGTAGTAGCCAAACTCGTGGTCTATGCTATAGATTTTGCCAAGTTTTCCGGTATCAATATATTTCTTGATTGCCAAAAAAGCCGGATAGAAACGCATGTTGCAGGCAATCATGTTTATTAATTTTTTACTTCTTAAGATTTTTTCCAGCTTAGTTACATCTTTCAAATTATGAGATAGCGGTTTTTCAATAAAAAGGTGGAGTCCGGCTTCAACACATTTAATAGAAGCTTCAATATGTTTATGGTTTGGATTGCAAATAAATGCAATATCAAAGTTACCCAAAGTTTTCTTATCCAGGATTTTTATCTTTAATTTCTGATCTTTAATCTTTTTTTCATCTATATCAAAAACAGCAATGTTTTTGTAACCGAGAGAAACAAGATTTCTGTAATGTCTCTGTCCAATCGATCCAAACCCGATTATTAGAATTTTTGTATTATTTTTTGTCTCCTGCATGATACATCTTATAAAAAAAAGAATCTGTTCTAGAAAGCAAATCTCCCGGTTTCCCCTCCTCAATAATCCGACCTTTGTCCAAAACTAAAAGATGATCAACATTCATAATCGTTGACAAGCGATGAGCAATTATAAAAAGAGTGGTTTCCCCACGGAGATTATCAATGACTCTACGTACTGCTAATTCTGACTCATTATCAAGAGCACTAGTTGCTTCGTCAAGGATAAGAAGTTGGGGATTGCGAGCAAAGACACGCGCCAAAATAAGCCTTTGGCGCTGTCCGACAGACAACATCATGCCACGATCACCGACCAAAGTGTCCAAACCTTGAGGAAGTTCTCTTATTAGATCTCCTATATAGGACTTTTCTAATGCTTCAATAACACGCTCGTCGCTTATACTTTCGTCATACAACTTTATATTGCTTCTAATAGTGTCGTGTAGCAAAAAGGGATCTTGTGATACATATCCGATATTGCGTCGCCATTCGTCAAGATCAAATTCGTTTGCTTCTACCCCATCAAGCAGAATTTTACCGGAACCAGGATTAAACAAGCGCAACAAAAGATCAGCTAGAGTGGTTTTACCTGCACCAGAAGAACCAATAATTCCAACCGACGCGCCCTTGCGAACAGTAAAGCTAATATCTTTAAAAACAGGTTCGCGATTATCGTAAGAAAAAGCAACATTTGAAAACTTAAGATCGTTCTTAAAAACAAAAGGTTTGCCTCCTTGAGAAATTTCCTCTTTGGAATTCAAAAGAGCGTAGTGAAATTCAGCGAAATTACTTACATGAGGTACGTAACTTACAAGAGACTGGAGAACACTTTGAATCGATTGGATTTGAGATACAACTCTATAGATTAGGTATAAAAGGACTGCGAATACAGCAAAATTAAACTCTGGCTTCCCGTAAGAAAAAAAGAATGTGATAAAAATTATTAAAACTGCCAGCGGTTGGAAAAAAATTGTACCTAAGGGATAAAGAGCTGAGAAACGCAAACTAGCATCGGTAAAATCAGTTGCAAATTTATCGCTTTGTCTCTGTACAAACACCCTGGAAATTCCGGTTTTAATCATCTTAATCCCGGTCATGAGTTGGTACATATAATGGACAAAGTCTTTTTCAATCTCTATAATCCTTCTTGAATAGCGACGAATAGCAACTAGTACAAAACGCAAAAGTAACATAAATACCAAACCGCTACCTAATGCCACAGCAGTCATTAAAGGAGAGATCATAAAAGCAAACACTATATAAACAACCAGGAGCAAGGAACTGTGAAGCAAACCTATACCACGCGATAGAAAATCAATCACCTGGGGAATATCTCGAGACATAATGTATTGAACATGACCGAACTTCTGTTTTATTAAAAACAGCCAATTGGTATTATAGGTATTCAGCAGAAAGTTCTGTCTAAGTAATATGGAGAGTTTATAGCTTAAAAAGTTTTGCAGAAAAGACGCCACCCAGAGCATGGAAGCTCTGGCTACAAAAAAGAAAAATATTAAAAGCAATAAAACTTGCGGACTTTGATCTACTTGTAGTCGCGAGATTAATCCATAAAAAAAAGCAATTACCCTGTTTGGAGCCTCGTAAGGGACACCACTTAATAAGGAAAGAAAAGGAATCAAGATTGTAATGCCAAAGCTTTCAAAAAGCGCTCCCAAAAAAGTTACTAAAAAAATCGGTATGATAAGAAACCAAAATCGACGTAGTAGCTCCGAGATAAACCTTACTGTTGTAGAACTGTTTAGGTATCGTTGAATCATTTTTTAAAGAAATCTCTAATCTTTTTTGAAAAAGTCTTTCAATGTTTTTGCTATAAAATTAATATCCTTGTCAGACAACAAAGGGTGAATGGGTAGAGTGATAGCTGTCTTATGATATAAATCAGTATTTTTTAATTTTGTTTTTGCATAGCCATTTTTTCTATAATAAGGATGGGAGTAAACTGCCGGATAATGGAAATTTACTCCAATACCTTTTTCTTTCAAAAAATTATAAAGAGGAAAACGATCTTTTTCTTTTACAGTTCTAATAACATAAACATGCCAACCAGATAAGACATTTTCTGACTCAATTGGTAAAATTATTTCTTTAATGCCTCCGATTAATTTCTCATACTTTTTTACAATCACTCTTCTCTTTTCAACAAAATAAGGGAGACGTTCTAATTGAGACAACCCTAGTGCGCACTGAATATCAGTTATACGGTAGTTATACCCCATTTCTGTCATAACATTAAAACCTTTTTTATCCTTATGGATTCCGTGACTTCGTAATGACAAAAGTCGGTCATATGATTTTTTACTATTTGTTAGAATAGCCCCTCCTTCACCTGTTGTTATGGCTTTCACAGCATGAAAACTCATGACGGTCATATCCCCTATCCCACCAATTGGTTTTTTCTTATAAACAGAACCGAGAGCATGACATCCGTCTTCGATAACTTTCAACTTATACTTTTTGGCAATTTTTAAAATTGTATCCATTTCACAAGCTCCTCCGGCAAAATGAACGGGGGCAATCGCTTTGGTTTTTTTAGTAATAAGACCCTCTATTTTTGTTTCATCAATATTATAAGTATCAAGACGGATGTCACAAAAGACAGGTTTGACGCCAACTGCAAGCAACATATTTGAAGTTGCCACAAAAGTATTAGGTGTTGTTATAACTTCGTCCCCTTCCTTTAGACCAGCAACAAGATATGCGAGATGTAATGCAGCCGTACCGTTTGATACGGCTATCGCGTATTTGGACCCACAATATTTTGCTAAGGCATTTTCAAACTCCAAAACTTTTGGCCCTTGCGTTAAAAAAGGAGATTTTAAAGCTTTAACTACTGCATCAATATCACTTTTGTCTAAACATTGTTTTCCGTAAGGAATCATATAATTTAAAATTTGTATTTTTGCCTAAAAAATCATCTCGGAGTAAGATTAAAAAAACCCGAAAAACTGTAAATTTAATTTAAAGCATTTGTTTTTCTAGCTCTTTTGCTATCTTAAGCAAATCGTTACGGCTCATTTGTAAAGTATTAGTATCACTGGTAAAAGAAAAATCTGACGGAATTTTCTTGCCTTTAGTCTTATGTTTTTTAAACCTCAAAGAATTAATGTATTTATGTTCTGGCAATATTACAAAATAGCTATCAAGTTCAAGCGAATGTCTGGCTTCTTCCGCAGTTAGTAGAACCTCATGAATTTTTTCTCCAGGTCTAATACCACTCACCTCTTTTTTAAGATTTGGAGCGATGGTTTCAAAAATATCTTTTATCGACATGCTGGGAACTTTTTTAGGTATAAATATCTCACCGCCTTCCATCTGTTTCAGAGCAAATAAAACCAACTGGAAGGATTCTTCCAGCCTTAACCAAAACCTGGTCATTCTCTCATCTGTAAGACAAATACTTTCTTTATTTTTATTCTTCAAAAGAATTTCTATGATACTACCGCGACTGCCGATAACATTACCGTATCTCACACAGCTAAACTTTGTATTTTCACCAGCATAGACATTGCTTGCAATAAAAAGTTTCTCGGCACACAATTTTGTAGAACCATAAAGATTTACCGGCTGAGCAGCTTTATCTGTTGAAATGAGCAAAACTTTCTTTACCCCCTGATCTACAGCGGCTTCAATTACATTTTGTGTTCCCAATACATTCGTCTTTACTGCTTCAATTGGATTGTATTCCAAGGTCGGAACTTGTTTTAAAGCGGCAGCGTGGACAATAATATCTACGCCATGAAAAGCCCTTTGCAACCTTGATAAATCTCTTACGTCACCTAGAAAAAAACGTACACGGTCATCTTTAAATTCCTCAGCCATTACTGACTGTTTTAATTCATCTCGGCTAAAAACAATGAGCTTCTTCAAGGAATGATTTTCTAGAAGATGTCTGGCAAAATTTTTACCAAAAGAACCAGTCCCTCCGGTAATAAGCAAAGTTTTGTTTTTCAAAAAATCGTTTTTTTTCATATTTTATATGGATAAACTTATGATTTCCAAAGTATATTAATTAAACTCCAGCCGAAAAGCTTTTTAATGATTTTCTTAGTAAAGTACAAGCCCCCCTGCCAGAGGAGTCAACTTTAGCGTCTAGCTTACCGTAATCTTGACTGAAAGTAAAACGTCCAACTTGACTGTATACGGCGGTGGAAGTAAAAATTTTAGGATAATCTAGTTTGTAAGTATATACGTTCTTTTCCGGCAAATGATGGTAAAGAACTCGTGTCGGAACATCCGGTGAAAAATCACTGATAATTAGAAAACCACCGTCTCCTACTAACCTATCAATTTCTGATACAGATTTTAAAAGTTCATCTCGAGCTATCCAATGAAAAACAAAAGAAACGATTACCAAATCAAAAGAACCTTCAATCGGCATTTTTGATGCCAAAGCTCGTTGTAATTTTAATTTTGGATAACGCTTCTTACCGTCACGCACAGCTTCAGCAGAAGGTTCTACGCCCACACATTCTGCTTTATATTTTTTTTGTAAATCATTCAATCTCCAACCATTACTGCATCCGACTTCCAAAATCCGTCTAGGTTTAATACCGTATTGTTCCAACATCTTTACAACTTGGTCTTCGTTGGAGACAGGGCGCTTTTTAGTAAGCTTGTCTTTATTTCTAGTAAACCAATTGTCCCCTTCGTAATCAAAAAAAATGTTGTCCTGGTTCATCCCGTTGTGAGAAATGGCGTCATTACTCCGTAATAAAGTAACTTAACCATTTTCGCTATTAGGTGGTAATAATTTATTTTCATAAGATTATTCCCGTGATTTTTAATCACAACGCCATTTTCTACTACGGGATTCATATGTGACATCCACTTTAGCAAAAAAACACCTTAACAACAATGTTTATTTTAAAATCAGAAGAAAAGCATCCAGAAAATTTTGCATATTTTCTTTGGGCGTAATTTTGGAAACCTTTTTTGATTCGCTATCAATGTATCCAACGAGACTGGACTTATCAAGTGCCAGAAGATACGCCAATATATCATTTACGGGAATAGAAAATCCGTTTGCAATCATGCCGAAAGCCTTCCGACAATCTTCTTTGCTTTTAATCCGCATTACACCTGGGGCATATTGATACCATGCGCGGCCGAAAACAAGAGCCGGTTTTTTACCGCGAAGTACTGTCTCCCATCCAGCCGTACCAGAGACAGTAGCAACTGCTTGCGACTTTCCTATAAGATCCAAAGTTGGCGTCTCTATTGGTACGAGAAAAACATTAGGTATGCGTGCAATCCTCCCATAGTAAGAGTGGTAACGATCTTCAGTAAAACCATTTCCGTAATATGGCCACTGAAAAGGATGTTCTTTAACATAGATGACCCAATCATTCGGTAAGGAATCTGCTAGTGTCTCAATTAGAAAAACTTGATCTTGAAAAGTTTCTCCTATCGGGTTTGTTGTACACTCTGGTTGAAGATGTAGCGGTGCATAAATAAACTTCCGATTAAAATCAGGGCTAACTTGTAAAGACCTATATGCTCTAGGCAAATTATGTCTAAAATAATATGACAACCTAGAAATCATATTAGGTAAATTTATATAAAATCTTCTAACTTTGCTAAAAAAAAGTTTCGGCTTGAAAATACTCGTAAAAAAATTACGGATTTTACGGATTATTTTTTTTGTGACCGTATATTTTTTAAGGCCATCTGTCAGGTAAGAAGGTGCCGTATCAACTTCAGGATTATTATGTCTCTCGTAAAATTTTCTAATGTCCACAGGAAGATCTTCAGTGCTTATTTGGGAGTCACGCAAACGCGCGAAATTGTCACGAAGAAGCAAGCTTCCTTCGTGAATATCATCCATCCATATCATCCTGCCCTCAACCCAAGTAAATTCAAACATTGAAGTTTTAATGCCTAGATGTTTCGCTAGTCCATATAATGCAAAGTAAAGTGGTGCGTGTGGGGTAGTATTAAAAAATATTAGCTCGGGTTTATATTGATCAATCAAACCTAACCAGTAACGAATAAACTGGATAAATATTTGCCGTCGTTCTGAAACAGATAGCCCCTGATAGATTTTATTCATCATTGGCAGAACCAGAAGCTCTGTACTGGCAAGCTCTTTGAGTAAAGATTCATCCGGATGTGGATATTTATCACATGGAATTTGTGGGGTCGGAATACTATTTCGCGCTTCGTGGTAGGAGTGAAAAGCTGTATTTGGAAAACGTGAATGATCAATAGCTACGGGATCTTCATTTCTTGCCCAGTAAACTATTTCATGTCCGTTTTTTTCCAGCTCTTCTACGGTATCAACCAACTCCGGACAACTCTCCGCCCATCCTATTAAAAATAATTTCATCCCGTTAGAAGTAGGAAACCATTAAAAATGGTTTCTATGCTTGTTTAATAATAAAATCATAACTTAACTTTTGATGTGCCGTTTAAATCTCGTTTGTTTCCGTAGATTTTTTGTGCTTCCAGTATACCATTTGCCTATTTTCTCGCTTTGTAATAAATAGATATAAAACATAACTTTGTCGTCTCTAACGGGATTATATATTTTTTAGTATTGCTTCTAATATATTATTGGCATGTTCTTCCTTGGTCAACTTAAAGAAATTTAGATCAGACCGATATTCTAAATCCAAACAACCCCTAAAACTTAGTTCGTCTAAACGCTTTAAATACTGCAACATTTCTTTTTGATCGGACCTCTCACCTTTCTCTATCTTTTCAAAAGCGTCCTTGCACGAAGAAAGATCTTCAACCTGATACGCTCCCGGAGCATCCTGATACCACGGATATCCGAATATCATAACAGGCTTACCTCGAAGCAAAGCTTCCCAGCCGGCTGTCCCACTTATAACCGAAACAGATCTGGATTTACTAATTAACTCAAAAGAATCAGTTTCAATCGGCACCAGTTTAACAGAAGAAAATTTTGTTATTGAATGATAGTAATTTTTCGGCCGATACGAATTGTGTCGACTACTACCAACTTTCCACTGTGTCGGATGTTCTTTTACATAAATCTCCCAACCCACGGGCAAACTGGCAGCTAAAAGTTCTAGAGCCATAAGTTGATCCCTGAAGATACCGCCTACAGGATTCGTTGAAAGTTCCGGTTGAAAATGCAACGGAAAATAAACGAATGGTTTTGTCATATCAGGCTCAGATGAAAGCTTCTTATAAAGACTAGGTAATTCCCTACTTAATCGAGATCCAAGCCAAAAGAAAAATAATCGGAAAGAAGAGGTAAGGCGATACCAAAAACCCCTATGTAAATCCTTTCTGAAAAGTGATCTTATACGCGACAAGGTTCTTCCCGAGATAGTGTAAGACGACATGATATTGGGCATATAAACAGGTGTATTATCTTTAGTTTTTGATGTTTGTGACTGATAATAATCAAGTAAATCTGGGCTCAGCTCATCTAAATTAACATTCCAATTTATAGATTCTTTATACTGTCGCAGATCGGCAGTGCCTTGTTCAAAATCTGACATAGGCAAAATTCGATCACTTACCCAAAGCTGGTTAAATATTAATGTTTTAATTCCCATCTTTTTTGCCAGATGGAAAATAATAGTATTTGTCGGTTCATGAGGTATTGTGCGAAAAACCACGATATCCGGTTTAAGATTTAAAAACAAACCTTTCCAGCACCTCAAATATTCGTAGTAATTTCTATAAAGCTCGGGTACTTTATGGTTCGGATATATTCTATTTAATTGATAGAGGATTGTTGATTCGTAAGGAGCAAAGTAAGACAAATCTTCTGCATCCAGAGGTGGGATTTTTTCCATATTGTTTATTACCCACGGATTTTTCTCATCGCTCCACTCGTAATTCCATCTAAACTCTACAAGAGATTTAATTTCTTCCGGCAAATCAGGAGCAAATCCAGAAGCCCGGACCCAATGGACTATTTTGTGACCCCTTTTTTTCAGTTCCTTGGCAACATCAACTATTTCTGGAAAGACAGTTGTCGGAAATCCTATAAATAAAAATCTCATATAATAATTTTAAATTCCAAACCCTAAATCATATCAAGCGTAGAATGTTTTTTAACATGCCTTCGGCCTGAACTTCAAATGTAGTTGTAAAATGTTCTGGATTATTTCGATAACTCAAATCCAAACATCCCTTGAAACTGTTATCGTCTAGCTGCTTCAGGTAAGAAAGAACTTGTTTTGCATCTACCTTTTCCCCCATTTCAATTTTTTTCATTGCATCCTTACAAGACAAAGAATCACTTATAACAAAAATTCCGGGAGCGTGCATAAACCAAGGATATCCAAAAACCAAAGAAGGTTTGCCGCGCATAGTCGACTCCCAAGCAGCCGTCCCACTTACAGTCGCAACCGCTTTAGAATTTCGAATGAGTTTGAAAGAATCGGTATCTACTGGAACCAATCTAACATTTGGAAACCTAGCCATCTTGCGATAATAATCTTTTGGCCTATACGAGCCCCGCCTGGTACCACCAACTGGCCACTGCGTTGGGTGTTCTTTTATATAGATAAACCAATCTTTCGGTAAATGAGTAACCAAAAGTTCTAGCACCAAGATCTGATCTCTAAAGTAACCTCCCAAGGGATTGGTGGAAAATTCCGGTTGGAGATGTAAAGGGAAATAGATAAACGGCTTTTCAAAATCAGCTACTTTAGATAGCTTTTTGTAAGCCCTAGGCAATTCCCTACTTGAATGAGTTTGAATCCATTTATAAGCATGAGAGAGGAGGGTCTTCCACATTTTCCCAAGTATTTTTATCTCCCAAGCTTTTTTTAAAGCTCGAAAACCAGCTTTGGCGCGTCCACCCAAATTATAACTATTCAAAATACTGGGCATGTAGACTGGTACCCCACGTTTTAAATCCTTAGTTTGAAAATTATAATATTCCTGAAAATCTTCTGACAAATCGGAAACCTCTATTTCTCTGTCTTCATTTTTTAATTCTTTAAGTTCAGGTGTTCCTTGAGTAAAATCATTCATAGCTAAGACCCTCCCTTTAACCCAAGTGTCGGAAAAAATGACAGTTTTAATTCCTTTTGCTCGAGCCAGACTGTATAGAATAAAATGAAGTGGTGGCATATTTGGAACTATGCGAAAAACAATTACGTCCGGTTTTTTTTCAAGAATCAACCATTTTGAGCAAAGAAGTAAAGTATGATAGATACGTTCCAATTCTGGAAAGGCTTTTTTGGGGTGCGTTCGTTGTAGAAAATCAAAAATATGTGGCTCCTTGTCAGCAATCATCCTGACGTCCTCAGCATCAAGCGAAACTTGATTAGATAGTGAAAGCAAAAAATTATTGTCCATTAAGCCTGAATCTCCTTTTTCATCAATAAAAGAAGTCGGCTCTGAACTACCTATCCAGTAGACAGTTTCATGCCCAAGTGATTGGAGTCTGTCCGCCACCGTCACAATCTCAGGGAAAACTGACTGCGAAAAAGAAACAAAAATAAAACGCATAAGACATACAATAAATCAATATTTGCCAAGAAACAAGACGCTTTCTAAGTTTGTAAAAGTCTATTTCTTTATGTATTCTAGATTATATAAGTTCTATGAACATCAATTTTATCGCTCCTAAAATTAATCTTAGTGGCGGTGGCTCCAATTCAAACACTGATCTCCGTATTCGGACCCTTCAGGAAAGAGGGCATCGGGTAAAAGCTATTACTCTTTTTTCAAAATACAATAAACTGCCAGATTATAATCCGTATGAGATTATTCCCTTCAACAAAAAACCAAAACATTGGATTCTTATAAATCTTTTTGTCTTTAAAATCTTGAAAAAATACGATAAAGAAACAAATCTATTCTACATAGACGGGCCACAATTCCTCTGGGGGGCCGGACTTTACAAACTTTTTTATAAAAAACCAGTTTTAATTCATTTGAATGTGCTTCCCTATACAATTTTAGAACATGGGACAAAATTCTGCGCTGAAATCAACAAGACATATGGAATTTTAAATAAAACAAAATCATTAGTGAGAACAAAAATAGGTGGAATTATCGACCGATATTTTGCAAAAAAAATTGACGCTTTTTCTTGCACTTCTCCAATAATTAAAGAACATTGTGTAGACTTTGGATTCGGTGAGAAAAACATGCACGTCATTCCAGAATTCATTGATACTGGGATATTCACCAAAAGGACAAAATGGCAAAAAGATAAAAAAAATCAAAAAAAGCGCTTACTTTATGTCGGCAGGCTGGTGGCTTGCAAAGGGGTTGATGTGTTAATAAAAGCCTTAGAAAGATTAAACCGAAAAGATATAGAGCTTGATATTGTTGGCGATGGATTGGAATTGGAAAAATTAAAAAAATTGGCTGAAAAATCTGGTTTGGATGAACAAATTCATTTTCACGGTTGGATTAAAAGAGAGATGCTTGGAGAGATATACAACCAAGCAGACGTATTTGTTCATCCGGCCCGATGGGCAGAGCCCTTAGGAATCACTATAGTTGAAGCAATGTCCATGGGACTTCCGGTCATCGTACCTGAAATAAGCGGCTCCGCCTGGGCATCTGGCCTTGCCGGTCTTAAATTTAAAAATGGAAACGCAGAAGATTTGGCAAATAAAATAGAAACTCTTTTAGATGATGATAAGCTTTATAAAAAACTACAAGGTCACACCGAACAAGAGACGGAAAAAATGGGGTACAGAAAATGGACTAGGAAGTTTGAAAATCTAATTGAAGAGCTTATTTCTCTGCCTCGAAATAATAACCTAGAGTCATAAATTTTTTAGACATTTTGTTTTCTTTTTTTATCAAAGAAAGAATTTTATCGCCAAGTCTAGCCAAAGCAATAAGTGGTCCCGCTAACCAGTTCCATCTGACAAAACCAATAAAAACATGGTAAGCGACACTAAAAGAGCCGGTTCCCAATTCTGTTATCTTAATTTCCCGAAAGCCAGCGTTTCCTAGTATGCGTTCAAGAGAAAAGCGGGTAAAGCGGAAATGGTCGCTTGGAGAACCGTGTATTGGAAACATGAATGGAACAACTCCAACAACTCTTCCTTTATGTTTAAGTACTCTGAAGGATTCCTTAACAGCGTTGTTATATTCAAATAAATGTTCCAATAGATTAATGAATAAAACGCAGTCAAAACGCTCGTTCTCAAAAGGCCAGGGTTTTTCAGCGTCAAAATTAATATCAATTCCATAAGAATCATTAATATTGCCGACCAACACCGTATGATTTCCTTTGATTAGCTCTAAATAACCCGAATTATGAGAACCTCCGACATCTAAAATTTCACCGTTAACTTCGAGGTTTTGAATGGCTCGATATTGCTCTTGCCTCAGAAAAGATTTGGTATTAAAAAATGCCATATAATAAATTTATAAATTACCGATAGCTATTTTTAGTCGGTTTGCAAGAATAGCTAGATCGTGATTTTTCTCAACATAATCGCGCAGTTCATTTCTTATAAGATTGGTTTTCTCAGAATCTAAATGTAATAGATTATGCAATGTAATTGCAAGATCTTCTGCATCAACCCTATCAAGAATTAATTCTGGATTAATTTTTCCGCGAAGATTTGAATGCGGAGAAACGATTAGAGTGCCGGCAGACATTGCTTCAAACATTGTTTTATCATATAAGCCATCTGGACTCAGATTAACAAAAATATTATGAGAAGCGTAAATACTTGGCGTAGTATGGTTTGGAACAGATTGAAAAAAAATAACTTTATTCTCAATTTCTAAAACTTGAGCCTTCTTTTTCAAACTTAAATAGTAATTTTCATCTTTTGGTAGCGGGTCGCCGTAAATTGACGCCATAAATTCGTCTTCCTTTTGATTAAGTAATCCGAGTGATTCAATAAACAAGTCCTGTTTTTTTATAGGAGCGATCCGACCTAAACAAAGAATGGTATTTTGTTTTCTAGAAATGGAATCATCCGGTTTAAAAAAATTTGTATCTATGCCAACGGGCATTATTTCTGTTTTATCAAACTTAGCGCTGAAAGATTTGGAAGACGTGCAAAAAACTTTATCAGAAAAATAAATCGCTAATCTAGTTAAAAAATTACCACTTGAGTGGTTGCGCCACATAGTAATCTTTTTTCCCAGAATTTTCCAAAACATGGCACCCATTAATATATATTCCTGGTTCATGTGTACAAAAACAGAATCGTAGTTTTTCCTTTCATTCCAAATATATTTATAAAATCTGTATAAGTATTTTAATTTGGAAGTTCCGCCTTCTTTACCAAGAGATAGAACGTTTACATTATTAGGTAAGTGATATTCACCTCTCCAAAGACAAATGACTGTAATTTTTTCAAAATGTTTAGAAAATTCCTCAAGCCAATGATGGAAAAAGCCTAAAATAGAATCGTTTCTATCAACTTTCTGTGTGATAATCAGCAATTTCATATAATTATTTTCCTTCTAATTTCTCTAATATGAGATCAGATAATATTTTCGGATTGAAATCATAAAATAAAAAAGCTCCCAAATCACGAGCCGAGCCAACGTCGCTCGAAATTACCGGGCAATTAGCGGCTTTTGCTTCAGCAATAGTCATCCCGTAACCCTCATAAAAAGAAGTGACTAAAAATAAATCAGTGGTTTTGTAGTATGAAACAAGATCATCAGTCCAGGGTTCAAATTTAATATTAGATTCCAGATTCATTTTTTTGACCAAAGATTTTAATTTATATTCTTCTGGACCAGAACCAACGATTATAAGACCTGTGTTATTCTGATTTTTAATAACTTCCTTAAAAGCTAAAATTGCCAGAGAAATATTCTTCTCCTTTGACAAACGTGAGGCCATTAAAATAATTTTTTCATACTGCGGATATTTTTTCCTTAAATCGGTTTTAATTTCTGATTTACGAATATTTTCAGTATCAATAAAAATAGGTCTAACGTTAATTTTATTGTTTTCTATATTAAATTTGAGATTAATAAAATCTTTTATTCTATTGTTAACAACCCTTATCTTACTGGCTTTTGGTAAAAGAATTTTTGCTATCAAAAACCTTAATTTATTAATAAAAGATTCTTTTCGGAAATATCGGCTTCCAATGTCAGTATGAACTTGTAGCTCTAATTCAGAGCCAAAAAATCTTGAGAGCAGCCAAGCAACTAAACCACACTCGAACGGATCTTGAGCAGTGATCAAGTCTGGTTTTATCAATCTCCTACCTATCCTGGTAGCATCAATCAGATAAAGCCAGCGACAAAATGAATTCGTGGGATAAACCCAAAATTTGGAAGATATTTTTTTATCCCGAAAGTTTGAATTTTTTAATGTAAATACAATAATATCCAATCTATCAAGATTATTTGCATATCCTATATGTCGCTTTAAGACATCACTATTGTCTTCAAAAAATCTTTTATCTCTACTGATAGACAAAATTTCCATAAAAAATCACTTATTTACTAAGATATTTTCAATGATATTTAAAGTTTTTCCTACTGTATTTTCAATTGAAAAATCTCTAGACCTTTTTTCAGCTTCAGCGGTAATTTTCTCCCTAAATCCAAAATCAGATGAAAGCTTCTTAACAGATTTAATAAATTCAAGTTTGTCGTCAGGAGTTATTAATATCCCAGACTTCATACTCTCTATTATTTCAGGGATGCTTCCTGTCAAGGTGGAGATAACCGGTGTCCCAACATACATAGACTCAACAACTTGAAAAGAGAAACTTTCAAAATGAGTATTCAAAGCAAAAATTTCACAATTTTTTATAAATTTAGCCAAGTGTTCTCTTTCAAGCTTACCTAAAAAAATAACCCTGTCTTTCACCTCTAGATTTTCAGCTGTTTTTTTAAGATTAAGTTCTTCAGGGCCTTCTCCGGCGATAAAAAGTTTCCAGTCCTGGAGTTCCACTAATGACCCTATCAACATTTCAAAACCTTTCCATGGAACAAGTCTACCAGCAGAGATTATTGTCTTTGGTTTATATTGATATCCAGAATCTGCTCTTGGAAGTTCTTTAAAATCAATTCCATTGTAAACGGTCTCTATTTTTATTTTTCTATTTGACATCCACTTACTAACCAAATTAGAAAAATATAGACTTGGAGTAATTATCTTGTCAGCTCTTCTAACAACAAATTTTTGGATAGAGCGCATAAATTCAACTCTAAATCCGTAATTTTTGTCCTGAAAATTATCAATACTGTCAGTCACTTTATACCTTTGCCTGGACTGTTCCCAAGCATAATCGCCGGCAACCCTAATAATAAATTTCTTTCTCATAATCTTTGAAGCGATAAGGGAGGGAAGCCCAACACTTACAGGATCTTGAGCATAAATAATGTTTGTGTTTACTGATTTTAATAGCACATGAATAACAAAGACAAGGTGGCGAATAACTTTAGGTAAAAATCTTACAACCCTAAAAGGTAGGACCCCTACATCAATTCCGATTTTTCTAAAATTTTCCTCCAAGAGCTTAGTGTAGGTTGCCGGGCCACCTATTTCGGGAGGGTAAATTCCTGTAGTTATAAGAATCTTCATTTTCTAAGTTTGAATATCATTAAATACCTCTTTCTTCATTCTTTGGCTGATATTGTCCCAATCATAGCTTTTTTGGACGTTTTTTCTAGCATTTTTTACAATATTTTCTCTAAGTTTATCATCCTCTATTAACCTTTTTACCTGTTTTGCAATGTCATCAGGATCATCAACCTTGCAAAACAGACCGGTGACTCCATCCTCCAAAAAATCCACAATCCCGCCAACCGGTGTAGCGACTACCGGCAATCCAGCCGCCATGGCTTCAATAAAAGAATTACCCATGCCTTCCGAACGAGACGGTCGCACAAAACAATCGCTTGTCTTAAGCAAGGTGGGTAATTTTTTATGCTCAATAAAACCTCCAAATTTGACTCTTTGTGCCAAACCCAAACTTCCAACAAGTCTCTCTAATTCATCACTTTCCTGCCCTGTGCCGGCAACGAAAAACTTGTAGTTCTTCGGCAAAAAAGTTAGAGATTTTATCACGATATCGACAGCATTTTTCTTAACCAACCGTGAAGAAGTAATGATAAAAAAATCGCCAGGTTGTTTACCTAAAATTTCCCTAGCTTCTTTGAGTTCTTCTTCCGAAATTACACGGCTGAAATTTGAGATATCGACACCGTTAGGAATAACAATCGGCTGACCTTTGTGCCCCATGGATTTTCCAAACTCTGCCAAGAAGTTGGAGATTGCCTGAATTTTGTCGGCCTTATGAAAAATCTGTCGGAAAAGAGGCATAAAAATCCCAACCCTTTTTTTTATGTACTCTAAATCATCCCCCTCCTGAAGAGTCAAAAGAAACGGGATTTTCGGATAAAACCATTTAAAAAACAGAGCGGCAAAACCAGCATAGTTCGCCATGATTGACCAAGTTAAATCAAATCTTTCCTTACGATTTAAGGAACGAGCTTTCAGAAAAGCTAGAAAAGGGAAAAGATATTTGCTCACTGTTAGAGGCCAGTTTACCGAGGACCTGATAAAAATCCCTTCTTTTTTGGCGGCAAAGCCGATTCGGTGAATTGTTATGTTTTTAATCTTTTCAATCTTCGGCAAAGCCCTGTCCATTCTCAAGGTAATAATATTGAAATCAAACCCGGAAAGACGCTTGCAAATTTCTTGAACAGCTACTTCAGCGCCACCAATAAACGGGTGGTAAGCGATGGAAAAAATTAAAATCTTGTTTTTCATTCTGTTAAAAAATTTATCGGTATTACTCGTCAATTTCTATAATCTTAACGCCCCGAGTATCGTCTCGTTCTCTTGGTAAGAAATATACTAAAACCGACACAGTCAACAGAAAAATAGCAAGAATTAATATCCACTTAAACATAAAAATTATTGTCCAATATCTAAAATTTTTTCCAACTCTTCCTTCGGAATCTCTTTCGCGCTGTTTCTTTGTTTGTGTTCGACTCTGTCAGTCTGGGGAATTTTAATTTTATGCTGGCTGTCTTTTTTTTCTTGTTCAAAACCAACCGCGCCTTTTTCATTTAACCCCTCTGACATTGTTGGTTTTTTTTCCTCCGCCAAAATTCCGGCCAAAGCGGCTTTCAGCTCGTTTCTTGAGCTCATAGATGGTACAGACTCTTTATCTTTTCTCTTACTTGAGTCAGCGATTTTTTTCAAAGAAACCTTAAAATCTCTACGATCAGGAACGCTCTTTGGTGGTCGGCTATCGGGAATCTTATCCACCCTTTTTTCTTCCACCTTAAAACTTGTAGGTTTTTGCCGAAAAGAGTTGTCATCTCGTCTTCTTACTGATTTGTCTAAATTTTCTTCTGGAGTAGACGGGGTGTGCCAATCTGCTATTTTCTGCTCAACACTTATTCTAGGTTCAGCAAATGTTTTTCTGGAAAACTCAATTATTTGATCTTTGTTGGAAACTGGCGGTTTCTTAATTGGTGGAAGAGTCGTAGCAGAGAATGGTTGAGAAGTAATACTATCTATCATCAACTTTAAATAAATTTGAACAAACCCCAAATTGACCAAATCTTCAATAGTGAAAGTTGGAGCAAATTCTTTCTCCAAAATCTCCGCATCAAAAGCGCCAATCCGAAAGACAATCATCGTACCGACGTTGCCAAAAACAGCCGCCCGCACCTCTTCTGGCATCTGCTCTATGTATTGGTGGGCAATAGTCAAAGATAATTTATATTTTCTAGCTTCAGACAAAATATCAGCGAAAGATTCATTAGCAAAAGACTGGAATTCGTCAACAAACAGATAAAATTGCGGTAAACTCTCCAAAACACTTTCATGAACATCGGCTCTAGACATGGCCGAAAGATATATCTTTGTAACAATCATTGAGCCGAGAAGTTGGGCATTTACCTCCCCCATCCGGCCCTTTGACAAATTGATAATCAAAATCTTCTTTTGATCCATTATCTCGCGCAGATTAAATGAAGATTTTGGCTGGCCGATGATGTTTCTTATGAGAGGGTTTGAAGTAAATTGGCCGATTTTGTTTTGGATAGCCGGTGTGGCCTCTTGGGTGTAGCGATCGGTGTATTTGGCATATTCATCTTCCCAGAAAGATTTGACAATCGGGTCAGTGATGTTGGCAACCACCTTCTTTCTGTATTCCTTATCAGCATACATTCTATTAACTCCAAGCAATGTGGCTCCTGGATATTCCAAAAGAGCAAAAAGTGTGTTTGAAAGGATATACTCCATACGGCCGGACCAAGCGTCAACCCAGATCTTTTTGAAGGCCGACATCAATCCAGAAACAACTAGATGTCGTTTGTCATACCCAACATCTTCCATAATATTGAAAGAAATTGGGTAGTCCATATCAAAAGGCGCGAAATACACAACATCCTCAATTCTCTCTTTCGGCACATATTCCAAGAGCAGCTCGGCGGTCTTGCCGTGCGGGTCAATAAAAGCCAAACCCTCGCCGTTCTTTATATCTTGGATAGCCAAATTCTCAAGAAGTGTGGACTTTCCCATTCCGGTCTTACCGATAATATAAATATGCCGAGCTCTATCTTTAGCTTTAATACCAAACGGCACTCTTCTGCCTCGCGCATCAGTTTCGGCAAAATAAGTTACTTTGTTGTCTTGATTACTCATAAACCTGCTAATTATTATAGCAGTTAAAAAAGGTGGTGTCTGGATTATGGCAGTCCCTGTTTCAAAACCTCTCTTAAACTTTCGTAGCGATTAGCCGGGTCCCAAAACATCCAAGAATGGAGTCCAGCATCATAAGTCGCTTGAATTTGCGCTTTTATTGCATCCGGACCGTACTCTCCTCCATAACGAAAATCTTGGAGCCATGGACGCATAATGTTGGAGTCATAAACCGGTTTGTCACACAACCCGCTAAAGACCTCTCTCGTGGTTGTTGCTTGTCTTTCCGAATCAAATTCAGCCACTTTGTTCATTATCGGTTTGTTGTATTTAGTCTTTACCGGAGTCGTGGCAGAGGTGGCACGCCGAACAGCTTCTTTCATCGAAATATTTATAACCTCATAAGGATAGTGATTCGGATTGGCAAAATTATTCCAATTGGGTGGATAATGGGACGGGTAAACCATTGGGGCAATGTAGTCAAAATAAGGCATAGCTCTTTCCAAAACCTGACCGATGTTCAAATCATCAGTGTTAGTCGTCGTCATACCAAATAAATCAGCGGATAAAATAACTCCGGTGTCTTTTAAAGCGCCGTCCAAATATTCAAAAAAATCTTCCAAGACTTCCGGCTTCGGCCTCTCGCCACTTATCGGAAACTTTATATCTTTCATCGGTCCATCTGAAGGAAATCTTATGTAATCAAAATTCAGCTCGTCAAATCCTATTTTTCTTGCCTCTTTTGAAATATCGATGTGATAATCCCAAATTTCTTTAGACCCGGGATCAGTAAAAGACAAACCTTTGAAATCTTTCCAGATTGACCCATCGCTTCTTTTTTGAACTGCCAAATCCGGCCTCAAATTAGCCATGTGTGGGTCTTGGAAAACCGTAATCCGCCCGATGGTGTAAATATTTTTAGAGTGAAGCTCTTTTATAAAATCTTTCATTTCCAAGGTCCCGCAACGAGCCGCTTCCCAAGCATGCAAAAGTTTTTGATCTTCAGGTTTAAATGAAAGAGTTCCAGAAAAATCTTTTATGTCTATGATAACCGAATTAAGCTCGGTGGTTTCCAAAAAATCCAAAAGATTATTTCTAAAGGAGGGTGTCGAAGCTACACAGCTTGTCATATATATAGATTTTAGCGGAACAGGAGTTTTTAGATAAACCTCATCCTCGGAAGCCGAGAGCAGAGTATTCCCCACCTTTGCCTCTTCAATAAAATTATTTAGGTCTCCACTTTGATAACTGACTGAAAACAATTTCGGCGCTGAAAGATAAAAAGCTGGCCCAAGAGCAAGTAGGACAAAACCCAAAAAAAATTTTGTTTTAAAAATTTGTTGTCTGTTCTTGTTTTTTTTCATTTTCCAAAACAGAAAAATTTTCATCCCGATCAGAATTCGGAATGTTTTCTTCCGAATCATCAAGGGCGCGTGTTTCAAATTCTATTCTGTTAGCCCGGCTAGTCAAAGCGTTTTTTCTAGCAATTAAATAGGCCGAAATAAAAACAAGAACTCCAAACAAAAGAAAGAGTAGGTTTTTGAATTTTTGAGGGAAACCCAGAAAAGGAAGGATGGCTGTCAAAAGACCGGCAACAATAATTAAGTTTATTTTGGTTCTCATTTAAAATTTATTTAGCTGATATTTTTTCAGTAACTTTATAGATATCTCCAGCACCCATTGTAACAATAACGTATTGATTATCAAAATTTTCCAGCAGATACTTCGCGATTTCTCCAAAATCGTTAATTGCCGTAGATTTTTGTCCCCGTTTTCTGATTTCAAACGCCAATTTTTCATTACTAACGCTGGGGTCTATTTCTTCTCTTGCCCCGTAAATCGGAGCAACAATAACCTCCTCAACATCAGCGAAACTTTTTCCAAATTCTTCTAGAAAAAATTTTGTCCGACTGTAAAGATGCGGCTGAAAAGCAACGATGATTTTTTTGTTCGGAAAAGTCTCTCTAAGCGACAACACCGACGCTTTTATTTCAGTTGGATGATGAGCGTAATCGTCATAAACAATCGCTCCCTTGTCAGTTTCGCCCCTCCGCTCTAAACGCCGCCAAGTCCCCTGAAAATTTTCAAGAGACTTCTTGGCTTCTTCTCCAGAAATCTCAAAAACCGCCGCGACCGCCAAAGCCGCTTTGGCATTTTCTTCGTTGTGCCGTCCTGGCACTTTCAGACTCGGCATTTCGGCCTTGAGTGAATGGTAATCAACGATGTTACATTCAATTTCCGGATTGTCTATTATTAGCTCTAAATTTGGGTCGTTTATGTTGCAAATTAAAAAATCGTCTTTAGCAAGTTTTTTTGCCAGTTCCAAAAAGGCATTTTGAATATCTGACAAATCTGTATAGTAATCAAGATGATCAGCTTCAATGTTTGTAATAACCAAAATATTCGGATTCAAATGAAGAAAGGTTCGGCGATATTCGCAGGCCTCAACCAAAAAATTTTGGCTGGCGCCAAGAAAAAAATTACTTCCAAAATCCGACAAGATCGAGCCGGCAATCACGGTCGGCGACAAACCAGCGTCCACCATAACTTTTGCGATCATCGCAGTCGTTGTCGTTTTGCCGTGAGTACCGGCGACCGCGATTGTAAATTTGCCACTTGAAATCATTCCCAGAGCTTCGGCATAGGAAACTGTTTTAATATTTAATTGTCTTGCTTTTTCAAGCTCTGGATTTTTTGGATCAATTGCCGTGGTGTAGATAGCAAGCTTTGCATCATCTGGTAGATTTTCAGTGCTGTGACCAAAAAATATTTTTATACCTTTTGATGTTAAGAGGTCTGTTACTTTTGACGGCGCCAAATCAGAACCAGAAATTTCATGCCCCTCGGATAGAAAAAATTGAGCAATTGCCGACATACCAATCCCGCCTATACCTATGAAGTGGATTTTCATAATCAAAGTATACTCGAAAACAAAACTTGAGAAAATTCTTCTTAAAGCTGGTTAACCAGATCCACAAATTTCTCTCCTCGGTCAAACTCATTTTTGAATTGACCAAATGATGTAAACGCTGGGCTAAAAAGAATGATATCTCCCGAATTGGCAACCTTAAAAGACCTTTCTAGAGATTCCTTAAGTTCCCTAACCCTTTCTAAACCCAGCCCGTCAATTTCTGTCGGCAAACGATCACTGCCACTACCCGGGACAACAAATACTTTCTTACAAAACCTTGGTAAAGCATCCAAAAGCCCTGTAAGGTTTAGTCCTTTATCATTGCCCCCGAAGATCAAAACAATATTTTTTTTCCCTTCATTTCCTAGGGCTTCAAGAGCGGCAATCGTAGCTTCTGGAGTAGTGGATGTAGTGTCATTATATATCTTTATTCCTTTAATTTCTTTCATAAACTCTAAACGCCCCGGAACGCCTGCAGAAGACTCCAAAGCCGATTTTACAATCGCTCGGTCAATATTTAGAGACTCCACGGCCAACATGGCCAGAGTAGCATTATATCTGTTGTGCTCACCTAGAATTTTTAAATTCCAGTCTGACGGCAAATCCTTGCTATCTCCTATTAAAACCCGAGCTTTTGATTCATAATTGTCTTTTATTAGACCGGCGCATTGACTACCAAGAATTAAAAAATCATTTTCTTTTTGGTTAGAAAAAATATACGACTTATCTTTCAAATAAGCATTTAAGTCACTTTTGTAATAGTTCAGGTGGTCCGGAAAAAATGTTGTAAAGACTGCAATGTGCGGAGAGATTTTTTCTTCACCAAACCCTTGGAGTTGCCAAGAATCTAATTCTAAAACCGCAATTTCGTCCGGAGTACTCTTGGGTAGATGTGCTAAAGTTGAAACACCTTTGACATTGCCTCCCAAAAAAACTTTTTTACCAGCGGCTTTTAATATTTCATAAATCATGGCGGTTACGGTCGACTTTCCTCTTGTACCGGTTACGCCGATAATTGTGCCCGGAAAAAATTTGGCAAAAAGCGAGGTACTCATCTTCACCGGAATGTTGTTTTTTTCAGCTTCTGCAATAAAAGGCGAGTCAAATGGCACTCCGGCCGCCTTTATAATCAAATCTCTACTTCTGAAGTCATCAAGTTTATGACCGCCCAAAGAATATGCTATGTCATATTCTTTAAGTTGTTCCAAAGAGGAAACAAGATCTTCTTTGCTTTTCAAATCGGTAACGGTTAAAACCGCTCCATGTTCAGCCAAAAATTTAATATCACCGACTCCTCTGCCAAGAATCCCCAGTCCAATCACCGTAATTTTTTTACCTTTAAAATATTCTTTATAATTCATATATCTAACTAATATAAGGACATCGCAAGTCCTTATTATTCTAAATCTAAAGCAACCTCTTGAAAATTTTCCACACTTATATCTTTAAGCCAGTTTCGTATACCTTTTCTATAGCCATTAGTTCCGCCGAAAAAATCTAACATGAAATCACGTTGGGTAACAGATGGAAAATTTTTCTCTCCAAGATAGTCTAAATGACTCGACCAACGATAAGAACCTAGAAAATTTATTGCCTGCCTATAATCTTTCAACTTCCCCTCTCTCCACTCCGGCGCGGTTAAATCAAGTGGGTTTAAGTGAATATAATACGGTAAATGAATAAAATGTGAATCATTCTCTATAAGGATCCTTTTGTATCTTGATTCAAACAAAGCTCCTTTTCTTTTATGCCTTTCATTAAAATAATTTGCATATCCGCCATTAATTTTTTTCATAAACAAAGGCATGCCATTCTCTATTACTGGCGATAATAATAAATGATAATGGTTGGGCATTAAACAAAAAGCATGAACTTTTACCAAAAACCTTCTTTTCCTTCTTTCTTCCCCTCTTTCAATATAAGGGTTTACGACACCCTTATATTGATTAACGCTTTTTTTAAAAAAATATAAAGCATTATTGACTAATTCTTGATCATTAAATTCAAAAAGATTGTGAATAAAACGAAGGTAGTCTTTGTCATCAAGAAAAATCTTTCTCTTATCAACACCCCTATTTAAGACGTGATATAAATCCATGCTCTCATTATACCATATTTTTCAATATAAGGGTTTACGACACCCTTATATTGAAAAAAGGGGGGGTAGAATTTAAGATTCAATTTTAGGTGTATTTTTCAATATCCCAAACTTCTTTACCGATATAACGCTCCATTTCCGCCAAATCTCTAAGTAACTGATCTTCTTTCTGCTTTTCTTCAGAGGATAGTGACTTATTAAGCTTTGCTTTATGAATTACAGATAGTTCTGCCTCTATATCTCTTTTCAAAACAGCGAAACCTCTTCTAACGGCTTCTTCTGCTTCTTTAACTTCCCTCATTAAAGCCAAGTGCTTCTTCTTTCCCTTTCTGAAAATAACCGAGAGCCAGAAAGATAAAGCAAACAAAGCCAGTAGAAGAACTATAACCAAAACAAGGTAGAGAGTTTCAAAACTGATACGATTACTTCCAAATTGAATAGCAGTTCGGGTAACATTAATTTTTGCTTGAGGAGATGGTGGGCTCATGAGTTCTCCCAAAGAAGACTGCGTCCAGATCAAATATTCACCGGTTGATAGGAATGACGGATGTCGATAAAACCAGTCACCCTTATTATCAGACTGGGTAATAAAACTGTGCGTCTCGCCGGTTCTAAGATTTTGAAGATAAATTATAACGTCAATATTGTTATTGTCTGTTTTTCCACCTACGTAGAAAATGTCTTCGTTGGAAATATTTTTGGAGATAGTAGAAATAAAAGGCGGAGTGATATTAATTGCTTCTTGGGCAGAAACAGATTGAAAGCCGAACAAAAATCCTGTAAAAATTAAACCAAAAATTACCGAGATCTTACCATATTTCTTGCGGTAATTTTTTAACTCCTCAATTTGGCTTTTCACTTTATTAGGCAACTCTCTCCCGTGCCTCTCTTCCAATTTTCTATACCACCGTAAAGCCTTAGGAGAAATAAATCCTAAAATAATAATCAAAATTATAATTGTAGAGATGGTCCACTTACTAGTCAGAAAAAGGACCAGCGGACTTACAATTCGAACCCGTCTTACACTCTCCTCGAAATTGCCAGATTTGTCATAAGCTCTAACAATCACATCATACTTACCTTTCTCTAAATCCACTATTTCCGGAGGAGTTGTCTCAATAAAAAAAGTTTGGTAAGCTTCGGCGCTTTTTGCAATACTTGGGGTGAGAGGAATTACAGAGTATTCGTATCTGTCCAGCCCAGAATGCTTGTCGGTGGTTGCAAAGTGTAAAAAGACTGTTTTACTTGTTGTTTTGGCTCCAGGTCTGACATCAATTGGAAAAGCAGCAGGAGGCCTCGTATCAACATTAACTGCAAAGTGAGTCGTTCCTCCCCAAACCTGTCCCTCCCCAAGAGCTTTAATATGAAAATAATAAGTATTGCTTAGTAGGTTGTTGTAAGCAACTGAATTCTCAGAGCTGTTTACTGTGTTGTCAGGATTAAAAATTGGTTTTTCGTTTAAAACGTAACTAAAGCCCAGCGCCCCAACTACATTGCTCCAGCGTAAAAGCAAATTCGGATTGGCATACCAGAGGCTTTGGTCCGGATGAGTTTCCGAGGCAACTCCCGGCCCGGCTGGGGGAGGAAGGACGAATTGATAGACTCCGTTTTGAGCATGATTTAAGTCGTCAGTTCCTAAGCCGTCATGTAAAAGAACCCTTGAATCGCTTTGAAATCTCAAAGTGACATTTCCGGTTTTTCTGACCCGAAAGGTAATTGTTGAAACAAGACCTTTACTGACATTAATACCTTGAGGGATTCCTCCTTGTAAGATTATTTCTCCTTTTTGATTATCAAATCTCGGCGGTGAAGTCCAAATGCCGACAATTGACTGTCCGGCTGAAGGAGTTACTACCTGTAGAGCATCAGGAGGAAAGCTTAATCTCACATCAAGAGCGTTAACGACCTTACCTTCAGTATTTAATATAACTTGAACATCAAAGGTTGAGCCGACGGAAAAAGTTCCACCACTAGGTGAAACTAAAAGAGTCGCCGCCGAAGTGGTGTTATAAAAGACGGTCTAATTTTCAGACGTCTGATGTCTGATGTTTATTAAATTTTCAAAAAAGTCGGGCTGCCGAGAATCGAACTCGGACCTCACGCACCCGAAGCGTGTGGACTACCACTATCCTACAGCCCGAACTAAATAAAAACTTACTTTTTTACCGAATGGGCAAGGGGGGAGTTGAACCCCCACTGGATTGCTCCAACACGGCCCTGAACCGTGCGCGTCTGCCAATTCCGCCACTTGCCCACACACTTACTTTGCCATTAAAGAATTTTTTGCAACGAAAAAGACTGGTAAAGCTGATATGGAACATGCCCAATCAAAACCAATGCGCGTGCCAGGGATCGAACCTGGGACCTTTCGAGTATCAGTCGAATGCTCTACCTTCACCCGCCCATCAATTTTTAAATACTTTATTTACCGTCCAAAGTGCGCGTGCCAGGGATCGAACCTGGGACCTTTCGAGTATCAGTCGAATGCTCTACCAACTGAGCTACACGCGCACTCTAGAAATTAAAAATATATTTATTGATGTCAAAATTGATAGGCGGGCAAGCCTGAGCTACACGCGCGCAATATTTGCTTTTCAAGATTCTAACACCCTGCGTACGTTTAATCTCTGGGCCTACCAAGACAGCTACACGCGCAATCCTAAACCCAAAATACCCATAAAAATTAACAAAAAAAACTCTCAAAAACAAGAGAGCCCCGCGCGCAAGCGCGCGGGGCTCATATATTAATTCACTTCCCCCATTCAGGTCCAACCCAGACCCGATGGTACCGACGCCTTCCATCAATTGCCTCCAACGGCACTTTCTTGCCGTTGATCTCCACCTGCACGATCTTGCCGGTGGGGACGGAAACATAGACGACGGGCTTTCGGGCGTCGTCAACGATGATCACCACAGTCAAAGCCCCGAAGAAAATATAGAAGACAGTGAGAAGAAGAACGTTTCGAATTAGACGCTTGATTTTTCCCACGAAGAGCTCCTTTCTTCTTTATTCCTGCCGTCATTGGCTGGGAATCTTCTAATAGGATACAACAATTAACAAAATAAGTCAAATGAAAACGCCCCCGTCTAGACGGAGGCGTGAGCGAGACACATCAGGTCAAGCCCAGTACCGGGGGCTGCACTCTGTGCAGACCTCTCGACCCGTGTGCGGGTCAACGAAGAGTTTGATTTGGTGCACTGAACACACCGGTGTTGGGTGACCTCCCTCCATAGGACCGAAGAGGTTCTCGCGAAGCTCACGTTCAGCGGCTTCCATCAGTCGTTCCACTGCCCGTTCGAAGACATCTGTGGAATCCGTCGTGTCCGGGTACTTTCCCTCCATGATGAGCCGGCGAAGCTGGTCGACACGGAAGGTTCCCACTCCGCGGCCTGTCTGGTCAATTCGAACGCTTTCGGGCATCATGACCCTCCTTGTGTGAAGAATCCTTTCCAACACAGCACTCACAGCGAGCGCTAATCCTTTTTCATACTAACACATTTAAAAACAAAAAGCAATCCAAGTCTGGACTGCTTTTTGTTTATTATCCTTTGTTTTGTTCCGTTCTAGCCCGATCATTTTACAAAGTAAAATAATTTAGGGTCTTTGTTGTGTATCTTTCTACACCTGTCATCCAATTTAGGTTTTGAAAACCATTGTACACTCGATCGAGATGTACAATATCGACTGTAGCCCCCACCGAAGTGAGGGTTGTTCAATTTGAAATATTCCACGAGCAGCTTCCGCTACCCGTGCCTTGTTACGACTTACTCCCTGTTATTGAGCTTACCGTGATGCCACAAAAGTGACGCTTCGGGTATTCCCAACTCCCTTGAGTTGACGGGCGAATATTTTCGCTAAACTACGAATTGATGTTCCCACCGCACAGACGGATTTCCCGTATACGGCGAGCTCTAATGCATTGTCTGCTTTATAGCAAACATTTTTCTTAATCCTGATTCCTTAAGATGACTTTCTTTTTTTATCATTTCCATTAGAAGACAGAATTTCTCAAAATCTTTTCTTTTAGAATTAAATTTGAGTTTATACTTCTTGAAGAATGGGATGATAACTTCAGAAAGATCCCTTCGATTATAGACCTCGTACCTATAACAATTCTGGTGATTTGGACGCATATCTTTTTGAAAATATACACTTCCGCATCCAAAGAATTGGTTAAGGGAATAAAGAATGTTCTTATCTTTTTCGATAAGTTTGATATAAAATTTCGGTTCTACAACAACACGTCGTTTCACCTTTTTTTCTATATCAATATTCCTTATATAAACAGTAAAGCTTCCTTCACCATCTACAAGACCTACAATATAATCTGGCGTAAGATTATGCATAAGAGTGAGTACCTTCATCTACCGTAGGTAGACTACTATGACTCAGCTGACTTCTGACGCTGCGTCAGTTTAATTATATTCCAATTTTCATTGGAAACAGCATCAGATCTCCACAGGTCACTATAAATTCTGTTCCAAACATCCCAACAGAGTTTTTTATGTATTTTCCCTACCCTCACCGCCCACTGATAGGTCAATACACTCTTTTTTACGTTGGGCTGCTCTTTGCATTCAGATCCTCAACGCATATCCTCGCGGATATGCGCTATCTTTCTGCTACGTCTGCCTGACAAGGCAGAGAGTGGATTTTAACCACTTAGAAAATATAGCTGCTGCGCGCTTTTATTGTGAGTACAAGACTTGAGAACGTATTCACCGCGGTATAGCTGACCCGCGATTACTAGCAATTCCAACTTCATGGGGTCGAGTTGCAGCCCCCAATCCGAACTGGGGCGGCTTTTAAAGGGTTGGCTCAGGATTACTCCGTCGCGACCTTCTGTAGCCGCCATTGTATTATGTGTGTAGCCCCAGGCGTCAAAGGACCATGCTGACCTGGCGTCATCCTCGCCTTCCTCCCAGCACAGTATTCGCGAAGCGAATACAGTCTCTAGGTACCTAGTTTAGACTCTAGGAATTTCCTAGCGCCTAGTGCCTAAAAACCTAGTGCCTGCACACTTCGTGTGCACTGTGCTGGGCGGTCTCGTCTGACACTTGTAACAGACGACGAGGGTTGCGTTCGTTACCCCACTTAAGGGAACAGCTCAAACCACGAACTGACGACGGCCATGCAGCACCTGCCCTAATGTCCTTGCGGACTCCAGCTGTTTCCAACTGGATTCATTAGGGTTTCAAACCTGGGTAAGGTTCTTCGTTTACCATCGAATTAAACCACATAATCCACTGCTTGTGCAAGTCCCCGTCTATTCCTTTGAGTTTTAAGCTTGCGCTCGTACTACCCAGGCGCTTGACTTAACGCGTTAGCTTCGCCTCTCAGAGGGTCGATACTCCGAAAAGCTAGTCAAGATCGTTTAGGGCGTGGACTACCGGGGTATCTAATCCCGTTCGCTACCCACGCTTTCGTGTCTCAGCGTCAGGAATGCGCCAGTCTATTGCCTTCGCTTTTGGTGTTCCCCATGATATCAACGGATTTCACCCCTACACCATGAGTTCCATAGACCTCTCACATCCTCCAGTTCTACCGTTTCCCCCGCGGGCCCTCGGTTAAGCCGAGGAATTTAACAGGGGACTAATAGAACCGCCTACACACCCTTTACGCCCAGTAATTCCGGATAACGCTTGGGGCACTCGTATTACCGCCTCTGCTGGCACGAGTTTAGAGGCCCCTTATTCTTCGGGTACTATCAATAAACTTTCTCCCCGATAAAAGGTTTTTACGTCCCAAAGGGACTTCATCAACCACGCGGCGTCGCTCCGTCAGGCTTTCGCCCATTGCGGAAGATTCTCGACTGCGGCCTCCCGTAGGAGTATGGTCCGTGTCTCAGTACCATCGGTGGGGGTCAGCCTCTCAGCTCCCCTAGCCGTCAAAGCCTTGGTAGGCCATTACCCTACCAACTAGCTGATAGCCCGCAGGCCGTTCCCAGAGCAGATTGCTCTTTTAGTGTTTCCACGCCATCGGGAATTAGCTCACCTTTCGGCGAATTATGCCCGACTCTGGGGTACGTACCTACGTGTTACTACCTCGTCTGCCGTGGGTCTAAACCCACTCGACTTGCATGCCTTATCCACGCCGCCAGCGTTCATCCTGAGCTAGGATCAAACTCTTAATTAAGATTTGTTTAACAAATCTTTTAGAACGGAACAAAACAAAAGATAATACCACCGCGCTTGGCGCGGAATTTATAATCTCTAATCTATAATTCTAATTTGATTTCCTAGCTAATTTTTTGGAATTTTATTTAACTTGCACTTATTTTTTGAATACATTCTATTTTGACATTTCAAAGAACACACCTCTACTTTAAGAGGTGGTAGTAGTATAGACGATAGAAAATTGGTGTCAAGACAAAAAAACTAGCAAGATTAATAACGAAATATGCTGCCAAAGCAGGGTTGGCGTAGGTTAGAAGTTAACTTCCCTTCTTCAAATTCCCCATCAGAATTAGAAGCGGGGAGGCCAAAAAGATAGAGGAGTAAGTTCCGACAATAACGCCGGCAATCAGAACTAAAGTGAAATTTTTGATTACTTCCCCGCCTAAAAAGAACAAGGTTAAAAGCACCAATAAAGTAGTTAGAGAGGTGTTGATAGACCGAACATAAGTTTGGTTCAAACTCTTACCGACGGTCAAAGAAAAATCTTCCTTAAGATTATTTTCTTGATTAAGTCGCAGATTTTCGCGAATCCTATCAAAGACCACAATGGTATCGTTAACTGAAAAACCGAGAATAGCGAGAAGCGCCATCACAAAAAGCACATCAACCTCCGCCCCCATAAAGAGACCGAGAAGAGAAAAAATCCCGAGCGGAATTATAATGTCATGAGCCAAGGCAATGGTAGCCGCAAAGCCGTATTTCCAAGAAGACACCCCGCCTTGAATAGGTAGGCCGACAGAAACTTTCCTGAATGCAAAAGCGATAAAAAGAATAATAGCCACAATGGCAACAGCGATAGCGACCCAGGCCTTCTTTTTTAATTCGTCACCAATAAGCGGACCGACAGCGCTGAATCGTTCTTCCAACGGCTCAAAATTGTCACCAAAAGTCATTGCTGAAAGTATTTCCTTTTTCTGGTCATCGGAAATAAAATCTGTCCTTAGGATAAACCTTCCTTCATCCGAATCTCGCAAACTAAAACTCTCTATGCTTTCAACAGAAGCGACAGCTATTCTCAATTCTTCAAGAGAGGGTGAACTATCTTGATACCGGACTTCCAAAATTGACCCACCGCGAAAATCAATACCAATATTTAAACCAACAAACAAAACCAAAAACAAAGACAGGGCGACCAAAAGACCGGAAACCGCCAAAAATATTTTTTTGTATTTGATGACAATCATAATTATTTAGTTTTTTTTGTTCCGCTACCGAATAAAAAATCAGTTCTCGGATTTTCAGTCGCTACCGCCAGAAGAAAAGTTCTAGTAATAAAAATCGCCGAAAGCATACTAATTAAAACACCGAGACCAAAAATCAGAGCAAAGCCCTTGACCAGCGAAGTAGCGATAAAGAAAAGAATAACAGCAGTAATTAAGCTGGAGACGTTGCTGTCCCTTATCGAAAGCCATGACCTGGAAAAACCGTCCTTGATTGCCTGCTCTCTTTTTTTACCCGACCTTAATTCCTCTTTCATTCTCTCAAAAATAAGAACATTTGCGTCTATCGCCATTCCGATTGATAAAATAAATCCGGCAATTCCAGCAGCGGTTAAAGTTACCGGAATAAGTTTAAATAAAGCCAGCATTAAAATGACGTAGACCACAAGAGAAAGTGAGGCCAAAAATCCGGGCAATCTGTACCAGACAATCATAAATAAAACAACTAAAGCAAAACCAAAGACCCCCGCTCTAACTCCTTCATCTAGTATTTTCTCACCCAAAGAAGCACCGATGCTTTGGGTTGAAATTAATTCAATCGGCACGGGTAATGCGCCGAAATTCAAATCACGCACTAAGTCTCTACCCTCTTGCGGACTAAAATTGCCGGAAATCTGGGCGTTCCCGTCTCTTATTTCTTCCCTGACAATAGGTATGGATATCGGTGCGCCATCTAGAAAAATAGCAAGTGGTTTGCCAATGTTATTTCTTGTAATTTCAGCAAATAAAGCCCGCCCCTCGGAATTAAAAGAGATTAGTACTATTGGCTCTCTGGTTGTTTGATCAAATTCCAATCGCGCCCTATCAAGCATTCTGCCGGTCAAGCCAGTATCAACAAAAATTTCTTCGAGGTTCATTAAAATTTCTCCTTCGGAATCTGGCTCGACGGAAGATTCATCCGACATCAATTTGAACTCCAGAAGCGGAGTCTTTCCGATAAGTTGAACGGCTTCTTTGAGATCAGTTATCCCAGGTAATTCAACAATAAGTCGATTTTCTTCTCCTGCTAAACCGCCCCTCTCAATCTGAACGATTGGCTCTGAAACTCCAAAAATATTTACTCGCCTTTCAATCACTTCTCTCAAAGACGACATGGCATCATCCACACTCCTTCCGTCTCCCAGACCAGAAACATCAGCGTCATAAACCAGATGACTGCCACCTTTCAAATCAAGCCCGAAACGAAAAGCGAATCTAGAGTTTTCACCTTCTGTACGAACAATAAAAAACGCTAGTCCAGTTGACAAAAAAAGCAGTAAAACAGAAAAAATAATATATTTATTGCTTGAAAACATTTTTGAAAAAAACAAAAAAATAAAAACTTGTTCGGCGATTATACATTAAAAAATACGGTCTTACAAATATGTTTTTTTAAGACTTTCTATTCCATCCGCAAGCATAATTTTCGGCTCCCATTTTAGAACACTTTTGGCTTTTGAAATATCAGCGCAAGTGTAAAGCACATCTCCCGGTCTTGGAGGGACGTAAACGCAGTCTCCGCCAATTATTTTAGCAATTTGTTTTACGGAAAAAGCCTGACCGCTACCAATGTTTATAGTCTCTCCACCTCCAACCATTTTACTTTCCATCGCCAAAATATTAGCTTTAGCAACATCCTCAACATGAACATAATCTCGATAATACTCGCCATCGCCACAAATTGTCATTGGCTTGCCTTCTTGCTTTTGTTTTAAAAAACGTCCGATAACCAAAGCGTAAGCCCCATCCGGATCAGCATATTCACCATAAACATTAAAATAGATCAGGGAAACTGTTTCTAAACCAAATTCCCTAGAAAAAATTTTACAATAATGTTCACCTACCAGTTTATGCAACCCGTAAGGAGAAATCGGGGATTTTACCATATTGTCTTCTTTGACCGGATATTTATCTTCTGATAGCTGACCATAAGCGGCACTGGAAGAAGCAAAAACAACCCTTTTAATTCCGGCTTTTTTAGCTGACAATAAAACCGCAAGAGTTCCATTCACATTGACATCGTGAGTTTCTTTCGGTTTTTCTACAGAATCAGCGACCCTTGGCAAAGCCGCGAGATGAAAAACTCCATTGGCACCTTTAAAAACCTCAGATAAAATTTTTTCATCACGAATATCACCCTCAACATATTCTGCGCCTGACTGAAAACGTTCTTTTTTTTTACCGCCGGCGTAGTTGTCTAAAACTACAACTTTAAAACCAGAGGACAAGAGTCTTTTAACCAGATTAGTTCCAATAAATCCCGCGCCTCCGGTTACTACCACTTTTTTGTTTATTTCCATTTTCTATTTTCAAAAAATTAAATTCCACTTGTCATAAAAAGCGCCTTCAGAGTTTTTAAAGCAATTTTTAAATCAAGCATCAAAGACCGATTTTTAATGTAATACAAATCATAAGAAAGCTTGGTTTTAGTTTCATCAAAATCAGCATTAAATTTCGGCGGATTTTGATGGTAAAGTTGCGCCCAACCGGAAAGTCCGGGTTTTATAAGATGGCGAACATTATAATAGGGCACTTTTTTCTCATAAAGTTCAGCGATTTCAGGAATCTCCGGTCGAGGTCCAATTAGGGACAAATCCCCTTTCAACACACTCCAGAGCTGAGGTAATTCGTCTATTCTGGTCCGGCGCAAAAAACTACCAACTTTGGTTATTTTTTTCGGCTCATCAACAGTCATGGACCGAAATTTTAAAATTTTAAAAATCTTATTGTTCTGACCAACTCTATTTTGGGCAAAAAACACCGGCCCACCATCATCAAGTTTTACAGCTAAAAAGACAATTGGGTAAAAGACAAAAGAAACTAATCCTAAAACTAGAGCGGCAAATATGTCAGTGACTCTTTTTACAAAATCAAAGGTCGGATTGTGGACAGTAGAGATATTTTCCAAAAACCAGTTGTATTTCAAAACCGACATCGGAACTCGGTCAAAAATATCTTCGTAAACTTTGTGCATATCAACAAATTTAACCTTAGAAAATATGAGGTTGTAAAAATTAGACAAAACTGACTCGACCTTTTCACTTCTCAAATCTATAGCGATAACTGATACTTCTTCGGAATAGACAGTCTTGAGCACTTCTTCTTTAAAATCCAAGCCATCGATTTCTTCTAAATCAACAGAGGAAATAAATTTTATTCCGTAACGTTCGTTATTATTAACCTCTTCTTTCAACTCTTTCATCTCTTCACCGTGGCCAACTAGCATGGCATTTTGCCTCTTGGAGGTATAGAAAAATTTTTGACCTTTGACTCTCCAAAACAAAATCAGGATGAAAGAAATAGCGAGATAGATGAAGAGATTAGTCTTTGGGGTTATGCCAAAAAAGGGAATGAAATAAAAGAAAGTGATAGCGATAACAATGTTTGCCAGTTGAGTATGCAGAAGGGTGTTTGGTAGCTTACTTTGAAAAATCAGTGTGTGTTTTTCATAAAGTCCGGCGATAAAAAACACTAAAAACCAAACCGCAAAAAGTATTGAAAACGGTTTAAGGTGGTTAACAAATTCTTCCTTTCCGGGAATTTCCTGATATCTAAAAAACAAAGTTAGCCAAAGAGAAGCCAAAAAGACTAGTAAGTCCCCAAAAAACAGAAAAAACGCTTCTTTTTTACCCGAAAAAGTCATATTAGAAAATTATACTATAGAAACTGGCTTAAAATGTAAAACCCCCTGTTGGGGGTTTTGTTTTGTCAGGGTCGTTCCGCTCTTCCTGCTCTTCGTCCCGCTTTCGTCCTAATCCTGCCGGCCTGATGACTCTTCGTATCCTTCTTCCTCACCACCCTCTTGGGTTTTTCAGGAAATTCTATGCCAAAGAAGAACAACTCAACCCATCCGATCTCCCGGCGAGCGACGTAAGCTTTCAGCAGGAAGATGAGATCCAAAGGCATTGCACTGCGCCCCGTCTCCCAATTGCCCACGGTCTGTGAGGTCACACCGCAAATCAGACCGAATTCGCGTTGAGATATGCCGAGCTTCTTCCGACAATCTCTGACAAACCTCGATGCCCGCTGGCGGTGTTTGGCCTGAACATTTTTTCTGCCCCTTCTTCCATGCATTTCGCACTCCTCTGGCTGAAGTTTCTGAGCGACAAATCTAAGATTAAAGTATCAGCATATTAGAAGCTTGTCAAAAACTCAAAGTTCCAATAAGATAGACTTCTAATGTGGAAAGGGCAAAAAAAGAGGGTTTTGTACGTAATTACAAAGGGTAATTTTGGAGGAGCGCAACGCTATGTTTTTGACTTGGCGACCAATTTGCCAAAAGAAGATTTTGAAACCGTCGTCGCTTTCGGTGAAGGTGACATTTTAGGAAAGAAATTGGCCGAAAAGAATATTCGAACAATCCGATTAAAAAATTCTCAGAGGAACATAAATCCTTTCAAAGATTTTCTTCTTTTTTTTGAGCTTATCCGAATTTATAAAAAAGAAAAACCGAATATTATCCACCTCAACAGCTCCAAAATTGGCCTCCTCGGCACCCTCTCCGCCCGTATTTATTCTCTATACCCTAAACCCTATACCCTATACCCTATTACTATCTTCACTGCTCATGGCTGGGCTTTCAACGACAGTAAGTTTTTCTGGCAAAAATTCCTTTGGAAATTTCTTCAATGGCTGACAGTTCTTATGACCAACAAAACAATCGCTGTTTCAAAAAAAACCGTAAACGATATGAATTGGCCGGGGACAAAAAAGAAGATTCATTTAATTTATAACGGCATCCGGCCAATTGAGTTTTTTGAAAAAGATGAAGCGCGAAAAAAGCTTTTGCCCCAGTTAAAAGACAGGTTATGGATCGGCGCGATTTCCGAGCTTCACAAAAACAAAGGGGTGGATTTGCTGATCGAGGCCTTCTCTAAAATTTCCAACCAATTTGAAAGCGCTATCTTAATCGTTTGCGGCAAAGGCGAAGAAAGAAAGAAATTAGAAAAGATAATAGAAAAAAACAATCTGAAGAGTAAGGTTTTTTTGTTGGGCTACGTGGAAAACGCGCAAAGGTACTTAAAGGCCTTTGATATTTTTGTCCTACCATCGAGAACTGAAGGTTTGCCTTACGTAATTCTAGAAGCCGGTTTGGCTGGATTGCCGACTCTTGCTTCGGAAGTTGGTGGGGTCCCTGAAATAATTGAGAGTGGTAAAAACGGTCTACTTTTCACACCCGGAGAAAAAGAAGATTTGACAAAAGCTCTGCAAGACTTGTTATCAGAAAAAGGTGATTGGCAAAAATTGGGCGCCGAATTAAAAAATAAGATTCTTGACGAGTTTAGATTAGAAAATATGGTAGAATTAACCTCAAGTTTATACAAAATTTAAAAAACTCAAAATGAACCCAGAAGAAAACGAAGTTGAATTTTTAGAGGAAGAAGAGACGATAGACGAAACAAACAGAGTTAGAAGAGCTGCCAGCGAAATGGCTAATTGGCTCATAAAAAAGAAGTTGGCTAGAAACGAAAAATCAGCCAACAGAATTCTCATTTTAATAATCATTGTGGCTTTTTTCTTGACCGGATACATCATCTTCCGATCCTTCTGAACTCTTTAGACTAAAATTTTTTCCTCTTTTTCGTCCTTATGAAAAGCGCTCCTGTATTTGCGCATGCCCATTAAGATTCCCAGCGCAGCAAATTCTGCGAGTAAGTGGGATCCGCCATAACTCATAAACGGCAAAGTGATGCCGGTGATTGGCAAAATTCCTATATTCATTCCGACATGGACAGTAAAGTGACTTATTATCCAAAAAGAAAGACCGGCGGCAAACAAAATCTCAAAATTTGACGAACCGTAAATTGAATTTACAATCAAACGCCAGAAAAAAACAACAAAAAGGCCAAGTAGAATAAGAACGCCAAAAAAACCCCACTCTTCAGCAAAAGCGGCAAAAATAAAATCGGTCTGATATTCCGGTAAAAATCTCAACCTAGACTGCGTGCCAAAGCCAATTCCTTTGCCAAAAAACTGACCGGAACCGACAGCGATCATTGACTGAAGTGAGTGGTAGCCGGCGCCCTGTATATCAGCTAGTGGGTTAACAAAAGTCATTAGGCGTTGTTTTTGATAGTCAGCCAAAACAAAAAACCACAGAAAAGTTAATGACAAAAAAGCGGCTAAAAGTACTGCCAAAACATGTTTTTTTGAAATACCAGAAACCATTACCATTCCAAACCAAATGAAAAAAATAATGATTGACGAACCAAAATCTGGCTGTAAAAAAATCATCAGGAACAAAACAAAAGCGTAAAAGCCGGAAACTAAAACATGCTTGAGGTGAGCGATTTCAATGTGCCTTTTAGAAAAATATTTGGCCAGAAGTATGATCAGTGCGATTTTTGCTGGATCGGTTGGTTGAAAAGAAAAAATTCCGAAGTTAATCCAGCGCTCGGCACCCTTAACAGTAGAACCAAGAAAAAAAAGAAGGAAAAGAGTTAAAAAAGAAATCAAAAATATCAATATGGTAACGCTACTTCTTCTTAAAAAACGCCAATCAAAAAGACTGAAGGCGAAAAAAACTATCAGAGAAATAGAAAGCCATATTATCTGCCGATTAAAGAACGGGCTTTCTTCAACAAACGAATGCATTGTAACTAGACCAGCGCCGGAGATTAACAGAGCAGACGATAATAACAGCCAGTCAATATCGAAAAACGATCTGGCCTTCAGTACGATAGGTCTTAATTCCCCCATAGTTTAAAATCTTTTAATCGTCAGATTTCTTTAGTAATAATCTCAACCGCAGTCGGAGCTTCGCGACAAATTGTTTCGGCTAGAGAACTAAAAATCGGAAACAGGTCGGCCGATTTAGAAGCGCCAAAATAATGTGACGGGCTCGTGGCAAGAGAAACAAGAAATTCTTCATCTATCTGTTCTTCACCGAGACCAATTGAAAAAATAGTTATGTTTTCAGATTTTATTCTTTTGGACAATTCTAGAGCAGATACCATCGGAAAATCAGCGCGGTCGACAGTCTTAGGATGAGTCGGCACACCATCAGTAAATAAAATTATAACCTTCTCGGAAGAAGCAGAAGAATTTGAAAAGATCTCTTGAAACGCTAGGTTAAGGCCGTGAGTGATATTGGTTTCCTGTGTCCAAACCTCAGCTGGAGTTTCGGCTAGCACTGATATTTTGGCAACCGATTCCATAGTTTTTGCGATGTCTCCGGTCAATGGAATGTCTAAAGTTGCCTCCGTCGCGAAAGACACCAAGCCACCTCTGACATTAGAAAACAGCTTTTCCAAAAAGCTTGAGGCCGCGCGCTTAGCAGAATTCAAGGGTTCCGGATTCTCCAAGTCCCAATTATCAAAGACCATACTGCCAGAACGGTCAAAAACAAGCATCAGATCAACAGGGTTTTCGCATACAAATTCCTGGACCTCAAAAGGTTTCGGCCAAGTGAATATCAAAGTCTCCTGGCTATCTTTTTTAAAATCGTTCAAAAAAGTTCTTGAAGCACCAATGGCGTTTTTATTGCCATCAAATATTAAGGCCACAACTTCCAGCCGATCGATGTCAAAAATAGAGCGGTTTTCAATTTGGGCTTCAAGTCGCGGTGCACTCTCTTCCCTTGATAAAAAATTTCTACCAACAAGAATTTCCGAGGGTCGAGTCTCGTCCTTATGCCAGATGATTTCGCTTGTAAATTCAAAGTCTGTCCGAGAAACTTCGCCACTAATTTCAAAGTTCGGCTCAAATACAACAATCGTCCTAGTATTTGGTATTAAGACAACGCCACCGCGTTCCGCTAAAACATTGCCGAGTCCATCTCTTATCTTAAAAATATAAGACGCCGATTCTGCTGAAGCATTAATGTTTGGATTTTCAATAAAAGCAACAGAGCTGTAAATTCCCGGAGAGACTTCAAAAGACCGGCTCCAATGTATAATCGGATTTCTAACCTCAAAAGGACATAGACGCGAGCAAGGCCCGCCACAATCAATTCCGATTTCTCCCTGGTTTTGCCGGCCATCAAAACAAGTTGGTTTTTGGTAGGAAAAAATAAAATAAAAAGAAAAAATTACGACAAACAAAAATAGAAACAACCCTGAAAGATAAATTAGTTTTCTTTTAACTGACCACTCTAATTTCTCCATAAAAGAGATTATAGCAAAAAAGAGAGAATCCGTGCGATCTCTCTTTTTTTTGAATGCTTTGTGTTGGCGACTAGCTACTCTCCCCTTTTAGAGTACCATCGCCACTACCGTGCTTAACTTCCGAGTTCGGAATGGGATCGGGTGTACCCACGGCGTTTAATCACCAACACAAAACATTCAAAGAAAACTAAAGGTAAACAATTGCAAAAAAGAGAGCAAAATCCGCGATTTTCAAATTTCCCGATGAGATTGATTTATTAGTACGCCTCGGCTCAACACATTACTGTGCTTACACCTAGCGCCTATCAACGTGATCATCTCTCACGAATCTCAATGATTCCTAATCTTGGGGTGGGCTTCCCTCTTAGATGCTTTCAGAGGTTATCCCTTCCGAACTTAGCTACCCTGCGGTGCCCTTGGCAGGACAGCAGGCAGACCAGAGGTTCGTTCACAAAGGTCCTCTCGTACTATTCGCGACTCCCCTCAAGAATCAACGCCTGCAGTAGATAGGAGACCAACCTGTCTCACGCAATAGTAGCCACTAGCGACTAGGGTTTAGCCACTAGGGACACCGCCGTTACCGGCGGGATCGGACTGTAACATAGTCACAAAACATGAAGCATAAAACATGCAACATGGAGGACTGCTGACATTCAGTCTCTACGGGTGTGCTAAAAACTTTTAAATGTTAACTCTTAACTATAACTAGAAATTCCAGTTAGGGTTATTTGTTACTTGTTAATAGTTTCTACTCTTCCCTCGGTATTCTCCTCCTTCTTTTAACTAAAAGCTATAAGCTAAAAGCTAAAAGCTGATTGGAATTCACCGATATAAGTCAGCTTAATCAACCTAGACCCTAAACCCTATTGGCTAGACCCTAGTTTTGACCGCCGTGATTTGATTGATTCATCCGCCATAACCCTTTTAAGAGCGAGGCAGACTTTCTATCTAATTATTTGTTTATAGACGAAAAACTCGAAGTGGTTCAGATTGTGAAAAAGTCGATCTATTCAACTTCTTCACGGTCTGACATTAATTAATCTGTCATTACTGACAGGACAGACTATACCTTTCCCGATTTTTCCAATGTCGGGACTGACGTCTTAGCATCCGCTTATACGGACACTCTGCCGTTCATTTAACTGTGAACAAGCAAGTCGTTACGGGGATTAGCAATCTTATAAATCATTGAAGGGATTATATGAGGCTCAACAATAGCAATAAATTTCTGGAAATCATATCTTCCAATACTTATCTTAAGCTTTGTTCGATCCTTTACAATTGTCGCGTTGATTTTGAATGATTTTCTCAGAAATTCTACTATTTGCTCATGGTCTACTTTAGAAAAACTATGAGTGCTCAATGTAAAACTTTCCTTGGTATTAGAACCGTCATCCATAAACCAAATCGCGATCATTCTTGGATTGAGAAAACTAAATATATCGTGCGGTAATATCTTTGTCCCATTTTTGTAGAAATAATGATAAAGAAAACCTAATTCTTTCAAACTTTTAGTATGAAAGTACCAAGAAATCTCACGCAAACCTCTTTTAGGGTTATCCCATGAAATTTCAGATGGTTCTTTATTCACAATTTCTTTCAAGACATTGAATTTCCACAATACATATTCTTTTTGCTTCAATCCATGATGCACTCTAAATCGTGCCGTCACTGGAGATCGTATTCCAATTGACCGGCATTCTAAGCGCGCATCACCCAACAATGACCCAATAAGCACATCAATCTGATGCGCGGAAAATGAAGATTGCAATCTTCCCACGATATTATCCATTGCTCATCATTATACTATGACAAGCATTCGGACTTCACCGTTATGAGTCAGTTTATTTTTTATCTCTTATTTATTCTCGTAGATTGTCTTAAGCTGGGCTCATTTTGAATCACTTACCCAGCTCGCGTAACTTTTTAATTGGCGAACAGCCAAACCCTTCCCAGCTTCTCCACCAGGAGGATAAGTTGAGCCGACATCGCTATCGGCATTTTCTACCATTACTGGCAGGATCGGACTATATCTTCATCCCGTTCGTGCGGGAGATTGGCGTGTAGTCTCTACGGGTTCTGAACTCAAATTTTGTACTTAAGTGATGGAATTATATTTATCTGAACCATTTCTTTAAATTTCGGAACATCAGCCATCAACAATCTGATTCGCCAATAGATTTTATCTTTGTTCAACCTTGCCTGAATACCAAGTTTTGCTAAATTTTTGATCAGCTTCTCTTGGTCAACCAAATTAAACTGCTGAGTATTCAGATAGTAGCTTGATGTACCACACTTACTTCCATCATCCATGTACCAAATCGCAAGAGAAATTGGATCTAATCCGAAATCAGGAATTGTCTTCTTTCCATTTTTGTAAAATAGGTGGAATAATTTCGTAATTTCGGGATGTTGTCGTGTAAAGAATCGGTAAGCAACACGATTTCCATTTCCTTTGCGAATTTTAGGAGGAGAAATGACAATATCTTTTAATATTTCATACTTCCAATCAACATATTCTTTCATTGAAAAAGCATGATTGATTTCAAGAAATGCATTTCTCCTTCCTTTAACGATGCGAACATAACCATCCCCTAAAATGGAGCCGATTATGAGCGAACGTTGAGTTTGAGTTAGTCTTCCCACGGTATTGTCCATACAAGTATTTTACCATTTTTTATGGTTGGCTTTGTATGGAGTTCACCGTTATAGCCAATTTGTTTTTGTAGGAAATTACTTTCCTAGGCACCCCGATGTCATGTTTTCTTTAAAACATAAAGTTAAGGTGCCGAACTCCGCCGTCGATATGGACTCTTAGGCGGAACCAGCCTGTTATCCCCGGGGTAGCTTTTATCCGGTAATCTTTGGCCGCATCTAATGCGAACCAGCGGTTCACTATGTCCTGCTTTCGCATCTGCTTGAGACGTACCTCTCACAGTTAAGCCAGCTTATGCCATTACACTATCGGCACGGTTTCCATTCGCGCCTAGCTGACCTTAATGAACTCCTCCGTTACTTTTTAGGAGGAAAGCGCCCCACTTAAACTGCCCACCAGATAATGTCCCTTGGCGTTTTTGCCACCGAGGTTAGAACATATCTTTTCACAGAGTGGTATTTCACTGACGACTCCAGTCCAGCCGAAACCAAACCTTCAAAGTCTCCCACCTATGCTACGCAGTAAAAAAATAAGCTCAATATCAAGTTACAGTAAAGCTCCCGGGGTCTTTTCGTCTAACTGCAGGTAACCGGCATCTTCACCGGTATTGTATTTTCACCGAGCAAGTCCCCGAGACAGTTCTCCAGTCATTACGCCATTCGTGCACGTCTGAACTTACCAGACAAGGAATTACGCTACCTTAGGATCGTTCTTTAATGTTTTACATCCGCCTTTTATAATTTAGCGGAACCTTATGTCGCCATAAGGATCGGACTATATCATCACTCTACATCAGTCGGTGCTTGCTTGGATGTAGTAGTGTCTTGCGTGTAGTCTCTGAGGATATTTCCGTTTTTACTGTTAATTAATTTGTATCCAGTAAAATCATATTTTCTTTTTCTACCTTTGCCTTTATTAAGCTCTTCACGGAGCTTGAGAATTTCTTGTATACCTTCTTTATGCAAATGATTCCCATTATTTACCATCTCTACAATTTTTTTAAAAATTGAGAAATTTCTCTTTTTATTTGCTGAAAGAAAATGAAATCTTTCAAAGAAAGGCACTACATTATCTCTTAACGAATTTATGTTATTTACCTCAAAGTAAACAACACCATCCCTCCTCTCTCTTAAATGACCGCACCTTAGAATTTTCTTCATCAAGGCTAAGATCACTCTATCTCTTTGAGAAACATTAAAAGAAAGAAGGAATTTAATTCCGCTTTGATAATCAGGCCGGTGAATAATAGAAACATTAAAGCTTCCTTCACCGTCTGAAAACCCGGCTAGGTAATAACCGATTTTAGGATCAATTTTTTTGATCCAATCATTCATGGCATTTTAACTTTAACGGAAATCTTTCCTGCGAATTGTCTGTACCTTCTCGTTGTTACTGCTTCTTCGACTAGAAGCTAGTAGAGTTAGGCTCAAACCAGAGTTTTTCGCATATAGCAAGATTTATTATCGTAACTACAACGATCAATTTCATAGTTACGACCGACATTCACCAGGGCTTACAACGATCAGCTCGCATCATTTTGGGCGCGTCTATCACGCTCAAAATGATGCGAACCGCCATTGCTTGACCTTCTGGCATTGGTCAGGCGTCACCCCCTATACATCCTCTTGCGAGTTCGCAGGGAGCTGTGTTTTTGATAAACAGTTGCCAGAGAAACTTTAGCTGCGGCCGAGCACCATTGCTGGTGCTCGGCAGGCCTTATCCCGAAGTTACGGCCGCTTTTTTGCCGAGTTCCTTGGGGACCTCTCACTCGTTCGCCTTGGTCTACTCGACCTGACTACCTGTGTCGGTTTTGCGGTACGGTCCAAACTTGTTTAATCTTAGAAGATTTTCTTGGAAGCGTGCTTTGTGAAATTTTATCCCCCGAAGGTTCAAATTTCCGGCCTGCTTGAATTTATGATGCCCGGATTTTCCTAGGCATCGTTCTCACAGGACGAACGCAAATCCAATAATGCGCTCCACATACTACACTTCGTCCCTCCATAGAAACAAATTTGGGTCACGGAATATTAACCGTGTGTCCATCACCTACGGCTTTCGCCATCGGCTTAGGCCCGACTAACCCTTCCCTGATTGTCATCGGGAAGGAAACCTTAGTCTTTCGGCGTGGCGCGTTCTCAGCGCCATTGCGGTTACTTGTGCCAACATTCTTACTTCTTGACGCTCCAGTGTGGGTTACCCCTTCACCTTCACAGCAGACAAGAATACTCTCCTACCACCCCTCACATGCAAGCATGTGAGGGGTCCTCAGTTTCGGTACTATGCTTAGCCCCGATCATCTTTGGCGCAAAATCTCTGGATGAGTGAGCTGTTACGCTTTCTTTAAAGGGTGGCTGCTTCTAAGCCAACCTCCTCATTGTCGGAGAAATTTCACAACCTTCCTTGCACTTAGCATAGATTTAGGGACCTTAACTGGAGATCCGGGCTGTTTCCCTTTCGACCAGTGGAGCTTAGCCCCCACAGTCTAACTGCCAAGCTATATTCTTCTAGTATTCGGAGTTTGATAGGTTTGACGAGATTTCTCCCTATTCAAACCTTCCAGTGCTCTACCCCTAGAAGGAACACTTGACGCTAGCCCTAAAGCTATTTCGGAGAGAACCAGCTATTACCAAGTTCGATTAGCTTTTCACTGCTTACCACAAGTCATCCGAAGGAGTTGAACGACCTAACGGTTCGGGCCTCCTCCCGCCTTTCGGCGAGATTCACCCTGCTCATGGCAAGATCACTTGGCTTCGGGTCTGATGTATAACACCATAATTCGCCCTATTCAGACTCGGTTTCCCTATGTCTCCACGCTCGCGCGCTTAGACAAGCGATATACATCAACTCGTTGGCTCATTCTTCAATAGGCACGCCGTAACGGACGCATCACGCGAAGCGCGATGCCAGGCTTTAGGAAATTAGGCTTTAGGCTCTAGGAAATTCCTAGGGCCTAGTGCCTAATGCCTAGCGCCTAACATCACATTCCATGTGATGCACCCGCTCCGACTCTTTGTAGGCATATGGTTTCAGGTCTATTTCACCGCCCTCACCGGGCTGCTTTTCACCTTTCCCTCACGGTACTAGTTCACTATCGGTCTCTAACGATATTTAGCCTTACCGGTTAGTTCCGGCAGATTCACCCGAGCTATTGATGTCTCGAGTTACTCAAGAATAACAGCAAAGGAGTTTTTCTTGTTTTCGCCTACGGGGCTATCACCTCCTAGGGCTTCTCTTTCCAGAGAATTCGGCTAACAAAAAAATATTTTTTACTCCTCTGGCTAGGCCACACTGTCATCTTACAACCCCCAACCGCATCACGCCAAGCGCGATGTCCGTAGGCACTAGGTGCTAGGATGTTAGGCGCTAGCTTTTTACTAGAACCTAAAGCCTAATTTCCTAAAGCCGGCGGTATCACACGCAGTGTGATGCAGTCGGGTTTGGGCTCCTTCCTTTTCGCTCGCCGCTACTAAGGAAATACTTATTAGTCTATTTTCCTCCAGGTACTGAAATGTTTTACTTCCCTGGGTACGCAATCCGCCTCATCGGCGGATCAATGTGCAAGCACATTGAGTTTCCTCATTCGGAGATCTCCGGATCAAAGGTTGCTAGGCACCTCCCCGAAGCATATCGCCGCCAAGCCGCGTCCTTCATCGCTCGTTAGAACCAAGGCATCCACCATACGCCCTTGAATTCCCATCAGGAAATTCAAAAACCGCATAACTCTTTCCGCTAACTAGCGGAAAGAATGATTTTGCTCTCTTTTTTACAATTGTCCTACGTTCTTCACGTAGGATTACCTTTTCTGCCTACGACAAACAAAGACCCCATGCCACCATAAGTGACATAAACGTTGTCGCGACAGGATTAAGTTGTCAAAAATCAGGATCCCAACCTTTTACAACCTTGTCTTCCGGCCGAGCTCTACTTTTACAAACAGCGCTCGGCCGAACAACAAAAAACCGCTATCTCAAGCGGGTTTTACTAGCAAACAATGACTGAAATCACCTTCGCCGCTTGAGTGTGTTTAATAAAAAAATATTTAACATAAGATTGTGTTCTATTATAAGAATCCGAAAAAAGAAGTCAAGCCCAGAAAGAAGCCCGGAGTAACCCGGGCTTCTTAGGCTTTAGTTTATTATTTCTTTTCTGAAATCTCTTCTTTTAGTTTACCAAGAAATTCAGAAGCAGTGTTCTGTCCGCCGAGTCCGAAAGATAATCCAAGACCAAGAGCTAAGGCGATTATAACTCCTGTAAAGAGCATTTGGACAAAGTAAGCAGCAATGCCCAATTGTTCCAAAGCAATAAATACCGCGAAGATCCAGATTGACCACTTAGTTACGCTACCCAAAAAGTTGGCGGCTTTTAGGTGAGCGGACCGAGCTGAAGCCGAGACAATTTTTTGCATTACGTCCGCGATAACAACAGCAACCAACAAGATCAAAACAGCAACGATAACTTGTGGCAAATAATACAAAACGACATCTTTTAAGAATTCATTGACTTGAGTCAATCTCAATGTGTCAAAAGCGGCCACCAAGAAAACGATAATGACAAACCACTTTACCAACCCACCGACAAAACGACCCGAGTCAAGACGAACCCCTCCCCTCTGAAGCCATCCTTCCATTCCAGCTTTTCTCAAGGCCTCGTCAACTTTCAAAGACTTCATGACCTGATAAACCACACGGCCAAAAACAGCGCCGACTAACCAACCGATTATAACTATGAGTAGGGCGGTTATAAGCATCGGCAAGAAACCAATTACTCCAGCCCACATATTTTGGAACGACATAACAATAGCATCGCTCCCAAAAACACTTGTAGTTTCAAACATGTTTGATTTTTTTGAGACAAAGAACAATGTTCTCTATCTCGGATAAGCCGTAATTCGCCAAAAATACGGCAGTAAATAATTAATTATAACTAATAAAATTTGCTCAAAACTATTCTGTTGAGCCAAATCTGCTTCACTGAAAGTTTAACATCAAATCGCAAAAAAGAGTCAAAAGCTGTGGATAACTAAAAAATCGAAATAACTGGCGGTTAGATCTCCATCTCTAACTTATTAATAATTTTTTTGTGAGGGTAATCAAGAACGTCTCTTACTAACTTATCGCAAACACCAAGCCGATAGACAAATTCTTGGGTCTCAAAAAAGCTGTATTTCAGCTCCTTTCCAACAACTGATTCAATGTCCGACATAACAGACTGAATGATTCCTTTTTTTAGCTTGTCGCCAACAACCAAAATATCCAGACGACTGTCCCAATCCTGAATAAAAACTCCAGCAAAAATCACAAGTTTGATAACCCCGGCCTTTTTAATCTTTTCAAGGATCTCCTGTTGCTGGGCTGGTGGAATATGTATAAGAAAATTCTGCAGTGGTTCAAGAAAGGGAAATTTTTCGTTCAAAGTCCACCCCTCTACCCTTTTCCTCTTGAGATCTCGCCCTCCTTTTTTGCTTAATTCTTTTGTAAAATATTTTCTCTTGATAAGGCCGATTTTTTCCAAATTCATGATTTCAGACCTAGTCTTTATCGGCTGGGTTTTAGTCCGTCTTGAAACAGAAGCAGTATCAAAAGCAGACTGCGGATTAAAAAGAAAAAGACGCATCATTTTGACCTTGGAGGTGCTACCAAATATTTTCTCTAATGTATCCATTTAATTTTCCTAATTTTACCACACAGTTTGCAAACTGGCATTTTGGATGTTATTTTGAATAGATGAGCTATGAAGATTTCGTAAAGGAATCGGGTTGTGTAGAAACTATTTGGAAAAGCAGTGTTGAAACTGCGAGCTGGAGCGGTGGGGTGGGGGTCTTTGTCAGTGTCGTAAAAAAAGATGGGAAATATGAAGTAAGAGCCGAGGTAGAGGACAAAGATTTATTAAACAAACACTTGGCAAATATCAACCGCGGAAGCTGGGACAACGAAGCGCCGACCATTCAAACCGCCGAAGACGAGGAAAAAGCGTTGGTTTTAGCCAAAGAAATGCTAGACGACAAGGACAATTGGCTTTCAGAAAAATATAATTAAAAAAACCCCTTTACGGGGTTTTTTTAATGTCATTATTTAAGCTCTACCTTGCCGCCTACTTCTTCTATCCTCTTCTTTATATCTTCCGCCTCTTCTTTCTTTGCGCCCTCTTTTAGTACTTTCGGAGCGCCATCAACAAGATCCTTGGCCTCTTTCAGCCCAAGACCCAAAACCTCTTTAACTATCTTGATTACCCCGATTTTCTGGGCCCCGCCGTCTGTCAACTCAACAGTGAAAGTTGATTTTTCTTCAGACGCCCCAGCTCCCCCGCCTTGCGGAGCAACGGCTACCGCCGCCGCTGAAACACCAAACTTCTTTTCAAATAGTTTTACCAGCTCGTTGAGGTCCAAAACTGACATCTTTTCAATCGCCTCAACTATCGCCTTAAATTTTTCGGGGACTTCCACTTGAGTTCCTTCTGTCTCTGTCGTTTTTTGTTCTTCCATAAATTATTTGTTTTAAACTTTTAAGATTTTTTCTCCGCTATTTGGTTTAACGAAATCGCTAATCTCTGAATTGGAGAATTTATAAGATTAACAAACTGCGAATAAAGAATTTTCTTTGAAGGAATCCTGGCTAGAGCTAACATTTCTTCTTTGCCCAAAATTTTGCCTTCAAAAATGCCACCGATTATTGAGAACTTTCCTTCAAATTCTTTTTGGATAGAATTTGCTTGCCTTCCGGCTTCAAGGGGTTCTACACCAAGAGCGTGAACAATGCTAAGCTCACCTTGGAATTCTGGGGTCTCCCCAAAACCACTGTCAGCAAGCGCTTTTTTGACCAAAGTCTTTTTTGCTACCTGATACGACACACCCGCTTCCTTGAATTTCTTTCTCAAAGAGGTAGTTTCAGATACATTTAGACCATGGAAGTTGGTGAAAATCACCTCGGCACCTGAAGAGAATACATTCTTCAAGCCCTCAAGAACCTGTGATTTTTTTTGTTTTGTTATAGCCACAAATACGTAAGTATTATCCCAACGCTAATAATAAATCGACCTCTTTTAAAAGGCCTAAACAAAAAATGAGTTTACCTCGAGAGGCTAGAATTTAATTAAGACTTTTCAGTCACCTCTTGTCTCTGGCCTTATAGATTAGATATTAATTGACCGTATCTTTAAAGTCAAGTTAAATTGCCAGGAAAAGGATGAGAACAATGCTTGTTGAAATTATCAACAAGAAACCAAAAATAAATTTTAAAAAAGCTTTGCTAAAATACTTTTTCATTATTCAACCTAGTATACTATTTCAAACTTCCGAGAAAAAGAGCCATTTGAACCTCCATGTTGAGAAGGCAGACTATGTTGAAAATTAGCTTCATCCACCGCTCTTAAAGCGCCATTATTGAGAAAAACTTTGGTATCAAAAACTTCTCCAGCGCTGGAATTCCTGTCCCTTGGCTTCATTGTTAAGGTAACAGTCCGAGTACTGTTCATAGGAATAAAATAAGAGAAACCACCAAAACGAAGGGTGTACTCACCTTTCGTGTTTTCAAAAAAGTCGCTTTGTTGCGGATCTATACGAACCAAAATTTTACCTCCAGCAGAAAGTGTTATTTCCCCTATATAGGGCCAAATCCGTTTGTTAAATGTAACATCAATTCTTCTGACTTCAATATCCGACCGAAGTGACTTAATTGAAAAAGATAAAAGTGTATTACTAAAAGTGTTGCCGATATTCATCCTGACTACACCCGAGCCACTTATCGGCTCAAGAACAACAACCGCCTCACGACTTGGCACAACAGGCGCAAATTCCCGCCCAGAAGAATAAACCCCTAAAACTTGGCCTTGAGAAAAGAGAGATGACTCCCGCATAAGAGAATTGATAATTTGAGAAATTCTCTGGATTTCGGATTTGGCAGCTTCTGGTGAAATCCTCCCAGATTGAATATCTTGGCTCAAATTTGAAACCATAATGGAAACAACACCTATTTCTCTTTGAAGTTCAACAAAAGAAATCGCAGCTTCAACCCTCTGAAAAGATACAAAAATTCCCAAAACGATTACGAGGGAAAGCAGTGTTTTAGCTTGATATTTCATATTTTTATATTGTATATCAAAAAATACAAAAAGTCAACAGTTTCCCGTTGACTTTTTGTATCAAACAAAACTTTAGAAAGTTTTATTGTTTCTTCTTTTTTAGGACCAAAAAGATTATGATGGCGAGAATCAAAATCAGAATCAGCCAAAGCCAGGATCTGTTTCCCTCGTCCTCGCTTTCTTCTACGCCCTCTTCCAGATTCTCATTTGCCACTACTTCGACTTGCTCTTCATCCACAGGTTCCAATTCTTGAGCTTCGACAGACTCACCCAAGACAACCCCTTCTACAAATACCGCTCCATCCGTACCTGATTCGGCCATAGCCAACTTCTTGTTTAATTCCGATTGCAAAAGAGCGATCATTTGTTCTATTAGATTTCTTAATTCTTCGCGAAGACCTTCTAAATCATCTTCGGAATCAGCACCAAGAACAAGCCCACCGCCGCCGCTAATAAAACCGCCAGAAGAACCGCCACCAGAAGAACCGCCTCCGTCATTACCACCACCATCGCCATTACCACCACCATCGCCATCATCGCCACCGCCAATTTTGTCTCTATCAATTTCTATGCCATCTACTGGACCTTTGATATCTCCATCTTTTGTACCGCCACCAGGATCTGGGATAGTAAATTCAGAACCCTCTTTACAACTCTGCCAAATAGCCAAGAAATAATTAAAGTCATCAGAATTTATAACACCGTCATCGTTGAAATCAGCAGAGTCTTCGCCGGCATTATAAGCGTTTAAAAAAGCCAAAATATCTAGAGAATTGTATGTTCCGTCACTGTTAAAATCAGCCCTTAAGCAATCTTTGCAGCCCATCCAAATAGACAAGAATAGTTTGAAATCGGCCTCATCAATAACCCCATTCTCGTCAACATCAGTTGAAAGGTCTTCTTCGTTCCAAGCGTTTAGAAAATCTAAAATATCCCGAGTATCAATGATTGAGTCTTCATTGAAATCAGCAACCGAACATTTAGACGGCAACAAATCTTCACTTATTTGTTCATGTCCAACAATTTCTGGCTGAAATAGTTCTTGCTCTCCAGCTGTAAATCCAGAAGAACTAACAAGGGCTTCCGAAACCACTTCTCCCGATTCTAAAGATTCAGAATCTGGAGAAACTTCCGGCAAGACAACCACTTCTGTTTCGATAACCTCGGCTTCTACTTCCGGGTCGATGACAAGTACATCGGTTGTTTCGATTTCCAAAACTGTTACTTGCCTTACTTCCGACATGAGAGAGAGGTCGGCTCCGGAAATTCCCGGCATAAAGCCGATTGAAAAGATTAGAGCAAGATATGTAATCCTTTCAGTAATATTCTTGTTTTTCATATTTTTTATTAGGTTCTAATAATCTTTATAATACTATAATAAGATACAAAAAAAAGCAAGAGTAAAAAGCAAATTAGGGCAAAACAAAAACCCCCAAAGCCCATTCGGACTTGGGGGGTTTCTGCGACTTGGCTAAGTAGAGCCCTATTTCTCTTTTTGTCTTTGCCTAAAGTCTGTAATCTATCCTGTAATCCTTTGTAAGATTACGGGAAGGATACGTCTGAAGTCCTCCATTCTAGGAGGGGTACCATATGTGTGTGCATTGCCTTTCCAACCTAGATTGTCTGGTAGTATTTAAAGAAACTGTTCAAAACACACCATAATCGATTTGTATTTCAAACGCGAGTTTTCATAATTTTACATATACTGCATTAGCAATAAAAAGGTCAGTGGGTTTTAGACATTTACAAAATTTTAATCAATACAAAAACCCGCCTTATCGGCGGGTTTTTGTATGCTTTAGACCATTTTCATGGAAATGACCTAAGCTTTTGAGTTTCAGAATTTGGCTAAACTTACAGAGTTTGAACTACATGCAGACTACCTATACCGGAAGTCAAAGTGTTGGCGGTGTTAGCCGCATTGGTACTTCCAAACTTAATTCCGGTAATCCTCATTTCGCTTATCACTGGATTGGAACCAACTGCTGACCTCAAAATTCCTGTGTAGATAAACGTTCTGGAGACCCCTGGGGCAATGAAGTATGAGGTTGAGGTGTCACCAGCAGGAGTTTCACCTACAGTATTTACAACTGTAATAGTTGAGGAAGCATAGGTTGAGGATGTTGCTAATGCTTGTCCTGGGGTCTTGTGGATAAAGACATCTGTGTTGCCAGTGTTAGTCAGAGTAACAGTAAAGGTTGCTGTACAGAACGGATTGTAACCAGAGTCTGCGTTTCTAACAACACAACCTGATGTCACGGCTGACATAGAAGAAGCTCCTAAACCTGCCTGTAGGAAGGTCCGATCTGAGCTAGTTACATCAACAGCGTTTGAAACTGTAAGAGAATTGAAGTTTGTGTCAATTCCAGCGATAGTTGAAGCGTCCAAGGTGGTAGAAGCTACTACTCCACCTGAAGTATCAGCTCCGGCAACGTTAGCAGTCAAAGTAAACTCAACCCACTGGTCAACCGGTAAAGGTACCTGCAAGTTGGTAAACTCTGTGGTTGAAGCTAGAGTGGAAGCACCATAATTGAAGCTTCCAGACTGCAAGCGAACGTTACTAAAGAGAGTTCCCGCTGCCGGGCCACCTCCTCCGGTCGAAGCTTGTGTCTGAATAGTAAAGTGTATGGTTTCAAGCGTACCTGAAGTGTTCTGAGATTTGATTCTAAACCTACCTAGAACAACATTTTCTGTTTGAGTCGTTCCAGCTGCAACAGAAGTAAATCCAGCTGTAGGACTGTTAGGACTGGAGCTGGTATAGATGTCAGCAACTGAACCTGTGGTTGGAAGAGTAAAGGTAAAGGTTGCGCTAGGACCAATGGTCTCAGAGAAACCGATGCCGTTTACAGTTCTAATTCCACCGGTTGGGATGCTGGTAGTGATTGTCTGTCCGGTAATCTTGTCTGAAGAAGCAAGGACAGAAACAGCTACTACTAAGTCAGCATCTGTGCCAGGAGAAACAACCAAGTTTACACCTTCAAAGCGAACTCGGTAATCAGAACCCACTGTTACTTCAGTAACATCAGATGAACCAGAAAGTGTTTTGGTGGCCAAAACATTACCGCTTCCATCTCTAAGCTGAACTTGGCTCATTGTTAACCAAGGTCGTTCGTTAAACTTAACTTCTACTCTATCAACTCTTACTGGACCAGAGGAAGCTTTAAGTCTTGTGGAAAGAACGTTTTTTGTTTCGCCTTTCTTTACAGCTGTACCACTGCTTACCAAAGCAGAAGTACTGATTGTGATAGAACCGTCACCAGTCAAGGTAGTTGGTGGTGTAGTGGTGCCATCACATCTCGCACCTGTGGTTGGGCTAAAGCCAACGGTTGAAGTACATCCTGCTGGAAGTCCTGATGGAGGAGGAGGTGTAACTCCTGCTGTCAAGGCAGCATGTCTTGCTATAGATATTGGACCAAAGAAACCAGCGGCCGGAGAAACTCCGTTAGCAGCTTGCCATGCGGCAACTGCAGTTCTAGTTACTGGGCCAAAGTATCCAGTTGCGCCACCTGCAAAGGTGAAGTGACCGGTACTTGTCAAGTAATTTTGCAAGCAAGTTACATCAGCTCCACTTGAACCAACGGTCAAGCTTCGAGTGAAAGTACAAGCAGCTCCGGAACCGGAACCACCGCCTTGCAAAGCAGCAAGTTGGGCCATCAATGTATTGATCATGGCCTGAAGCTCATCAACAGTTTGAGCTGAAGCTGGAGTGGCTACTCCAACGGCGCCCATAACCATTGCCAAGCCTACGAAACCTGCAACGATTTTTAATTTAAAACTCATTTTTAATAATTATTTTCTCCCCGTTTACTGGTAAAAGTTTTTGGAGAGAATCTTAATAACTCGCCGGACTTCGACAAAAGCCGGCGTTGTGCTGATAATTTTCTTTTCCAGCACCAACTTTGTATTTGAGAGCCCGAATACAAAGTTGGTGCTGGAAATTTGCTGATAAATTTTTAACCAACTTTTCGATCCCCTCGACTAAAGTGGAACGAAAATTTAGTTGATAAATTTTAGACTGAATTTCAACAAGACACCCACATTAAGGAAAATTCTGATATCTCTGAAAAAGATATTTTAATCTCACAAACGAATATTTAATTTTCAAAGTACCCGAATTTCAGAATTTCAGAATTTCAGAATTTGGTAGAAACTTTACAGACCGGGCAGCTATTCTAAGACGATAATTTACTGCCTTGCTTACAGGATTTCTAGCCATTACAAGCTTATCTGTATTCGGAACAGTATACCACAAAACAACCTAAAAGCAACGTGCTTGATATACCTCTCCCGACAAGTCAATTTTACATAAAAAGACAGCTATAACCAACGATATGGTTGTGGATAACTCTAAAATTAGGATTCAGGGTATGGGGGTTAGGGTTTAGGGTATGGGGAAATACAAAACTAAACGCTGATCTTCTAGATCGCTCTAACCAAATTTACCTAGACCTTACCCTATTGGCTATCCTCTATTTAGAGATTTAATGAATACCGACTCCATCTTCGCTCCCCCTCTTTCTTGAGAATTCCACTTTTTACCATGAAAATTAGCTCCCTCTGAATGGTTTTTTCACTACAGTCTTTTATATTATCAGAAATGTCTTTTATAGAAGCCAATTTTTTGTCTTTTATAATATCTAAAATCTTTATCTGCCTTTTATTTTTTCGCTCTTTGCCAAATTTTTCATCCTTGTCTTTGCCTTGTACTACGTGATTAATCTTGATTTCTTGATTTGACGCGCCATTATGTCCTTTATCGTAATTTAATTTATTTCTCTCATCAGTCTGACCCACATTGTCTTTTTCAAATTGTCCTATAAGCCCATGATTCTGAACGAAAAAGAAGTCGTTTGACAAACCGTTTTTACCCCCCAAATCACAACGCTCTAAATAGGAGTTAGCTAATCCGGCCATCTTCTCAACCTCTTTTTTTAATATATCAAGATTCATTTGTGAAATAAGACCAGCAAAAAAAGAAGTTTCAAGGAAAGAATCAACTTTCAAAAGCTGATTCTCCCACTGATCCAACCAGCTTTTTTTGCCAAATTTGGCAATGGTAAATTTTGAAACTAAAGACAAATCAAGAAGCTCAAGAGAATTCTTTCTCAAAGTATCCTTGATTGGTTCTCTGTCATCAAAAAGACTTGTCAAAAGATATACCGCTGAAACCAATCTTTCTGTCTTTTTATAAAAATAAGAAAAATTATTGTCTTTTATAAAAGAAACTGCGTCCTTCACATATAAGCCATTTAAATCAGTATTTTGAAGGTCGTTATTAGGGCTAAATTGTATTTGTCTTTTATCGTTCATATAGTGTCCTTTATTAATCCACCAGATTTTGTCTTTTATAAAAGTGTGGGAAACCTTAAAGGACAGTATATCCGTAAAGGACGTAAATATCAATGACTTGGCGATACAGTGTGTGGATTTTGTTACGGGAAGAATAATGCAAGGAAATTTTGGAGAGTGCTTGGAAAACCAAGATTTAAACCGCAAGGCAAATTAAAATTATGCTATCATTGTTTAATCAAGTAAGAAAAATAATTCAAATGGGACGCAAAAAAAAGAAAAATAAAAAAACAACATCAGAAAGTTTTTCTTTTGCGCAATCTGAAACTTTTCAAAGTATCTTGGCAGTAGTTTTTTTTGTATTGGCTTTCTTTCTGGCGGTGGCATTTTTTGAGAAAGCCGGAATAGTCGGAGAAGTCGCAATCAAAATATTAAAACCTCTTTTGGGCTGGGGATATTTCATTTTGCCAACAATCCTAATTATTCTTGGGGCAGCTTTCTTGTTTTCAGTCCAAAGGAGGATGGCGTGGCCACAAATTATTGGTGGGATTTTGTTCCTTCTCTCCGGAATGGGAGTTTTGGAGTTGATTTTTACCGATAAAGGCGGACAGATCGGAGCGTTGATAGCGGCTCCAACTTTAAAACTTTTTGATTCGATAGTAGCGGTGGTTATTTTGCTTTCTTTGACAATAATCTCTTTGATAATAATTTTTGACACAAGATTAAGACTGACAGCCGTCTGGCAATTAATTTTGAAAACAAGGCGCTTGTTTGGGTTTGGAGCAAAAGAAAATTCCCCAAATACAGACGCGGTGGAAAATGAAGTTGAAAATATAAAGATAAACGGTGGCTCTGATGAAGACCTTAATGAAGATATGGAAACCAAAGAAGCGAAAGAATCAAGAGAGCTAATTCAAAAAAAGGAGCAGGCAAAAAAGGATACTAAAAATAAAAACGAAGACTTACCGATAAACTTAAGCAAGATAAGCGGTGTGGCTTACAAAGCTCCCCCGCTTGATTTGCTATCCAGAGATTCTGGCAAGCCGGGTGTTGGCGACATCAAAGCCAACGCCAACATCATAAAAAGAACCCTGCAAAATTTCGGCATAAATGTTGAAATGGATGAAATTACAATTGGCCCGACTGTAACTAGATACGCTCTAAAGCCGGCAGAGGGTATAAAACTTTCAAGAATCGTCGGTTTGCAAAACGATTTGGCTCTAGCTTTAGCCGCCCACCCGCTAAGAATTGAAGCACCAATACCCGGAAAATCATTGGTCGGAATTGAAATACCCAATAGTATAAAAACAACGGTTGGCTTGGGAAGCATTTTGGCCGAAAATGAGTTTCAAAATTCACCCAAACCAATGTTTATCGCTTTGGGTAAAGCAATATCAGGCAAAGCCCATTTTGATGATATCGCTAGAATGCCTCACCTTCTGATCGCCGGAGCAACCGGAAGTGGTAAAAGTGTTATGGTTCATTCTCTTATCACTTCCCTTCTCTACAGAAACTCTCCAGAAAACCTTAAACTCATACTAATTGACCCAAAAAGGGTGGAATTGACTCTCTACAATAAAATTCCACATCTCTTAACGCCGGTTTTGACCGACCCTAAAAAAGCCATTTTAGCGCTGAAATGGGCAGCCAAAGAAATGGATCGCCGATATGACATATTGGAGGCAGAGAAAGTGCGAGATATCGGCTCCTACCACAAAAACATTCTTGAACCGGTTTTGAAAAGTAAGAAAGGTGGCAGTAGAGACGAAGCTGAAATGCCGGAAGCCATGCCATATATAGTAATCTTTATTGATGAGTTAGCTGATATTATGACAAGTTTTCCGAGAGAAATGGAGGCCGCAGTGGTTCGACTAGCTCAGATGTCAAGAGCGGTTGGCATACATCTTGTACTCTCAACTCAAAGACCATCGGTCAATGTTATCACTGGACTGATAAAAGCTAACATCCCAACAAGAATTGCTCTACAGGTCGCAAGTCAGATTGATTCACGAACCATTCTTGACATGACTGGAGCCGAAAAACTGCTTGGGGCCGGAGACATGCTTTATCTTTCAAGTGATATGTCAAAACCTCTGAGAATCCAAACGGCCTATATTTCAGAAGCCGAAGTCAAAGATGTGGTTAAATTTATTTACGAAAACAATCAAAGCGACAACTCGACTATAGATATCAATCTTGAAACAGCTCAAAACGCCATAGAGCTTAGCAACTCTGATTCGGATGTAGATGATGATTTATACGAAGAGGCCCGAGAGCTGGTTGTTAAAGCGGGTAAGGCCTCAACATCTTATCTTCAAAGGCGTCTTAGAATAGGATACGCCAGAGCCGCAAGACTCATAGACATGCTTGAGGAAAGAGGAGTGGTCGGCGCCGGCGAGGGTGCCAAACCAAGAGAAGTTATAACAAATGACGAAGTTGGGGTTGAAAATTCACCCGAAGAATACGGGGCAGAAAACCGATGAAAAACCCTGATTTCAAGTCAGTCCTAAAAATAGCTTTGGTAGCGTTTTTTGCTTTAGTCATAGTCGGTTACTCCCTGTTTGAAGCTCGGGGTATAATCAGCGGTCCAATTTTAGAAATTTACGAACCAAGTGACGGGGGTGGCTTTGAAGAAAGCTTGGTAAAAATCCACGGGAGAGCAAGAAATATTTCTTTTTTGAGTCTTAATGATTCGCCGATTTTTATAGATGAAAAAGGTGTTTTTCTTGAAAAATTTATTCTAGCGCCAGGATATAATGCAATAAAGATTTCAGCCAAAGACCGATTGGGGAGAGAAAGGATAAAAGTTCTTAAATTGGTGTATAATTTAGAAAAATAATAAACGAACAAAGCGAGTGAATATGTTTTTCTAGGGCAGTCCAAGTTTTTGCTTCGCAAAAACTTGGACTGCAGATAAAATTCTAAAACTCACTTTGTTTTGTCTAATAAGTATTTCTATCATGAAAAAAGCAAAAAAAGAAGAAAGGGTCTCTGGAAAAAATATAGACGAAACTTTGCGCGACATAAAGTCCCGTTTTGGAGAAGAGGCGATAATGAAACTCGGTGAAAAACCTAAAGTGAATGTGGACTCAATCCCGACCGGATCTATAGGATTGGACGCCGCGCTCGGAGTCGGTGGTATGCCAAGAGGCAGAATTATAGAAATATATGGTCCAGAGTCTTCTGGAAAAACCACCCTTTCCCTGCATGTAATCGCCGAAGCCCAGAAAAAAGGCGGGGTCTGTGCCTTTATTGACGCAGAACACGCCATGGACCCAGAATATTCAAAACGCTTGGGTGTAAAAATAGACGAACTTCTTATTTCTCAACCAGACACCGGAGAACAAGCTCTTGAAATTGTAGAATCTTTGGTGCGTTCTGGAAAACTAGACGTTATAGTTGTAGATTCTGTCGCCGCTCTAACTCCGAAAGACGAGATAGAAGGCGAAATGGGCGCACATCACGTCGGCAAACAAGCCCGCCTGATGAGCCAAGCTTTAAGAAAATTGACAGCTATCGTAGCCAAAAGCAAGACAATTGTCATCTTTATAAATCAGATTAGAATGCAAATCGGGGTGATGTTTGGCAATCCAGAAACAACTCCGGGTGGTAAAGCTCTTAAATTTTATACATCGGTCAGAATTGATATCCGACGTATAGCCCAAATTAAAAAAGGGGAAGAAATTATGGGTTCTCGCATCCGAGCAAAAGTTGTAAAAAATAAAGTGGCTGCGCCTTTCAAGCAAACCGAATTTGACTTGATGTATAACGAAGGAATTTCTAGAGAAGGAGAAATTATGGCGCTTGGCGAAAAATTGAAGATTATTGAAAAATCAAGCGGTGGATCTTACACTTATCGTCCGGAGGGTAAGAGTGAGGAAATTAAGCTCGGACGTGGCTATGACGCTGCCCGACAATTTCTAAAATCAGAACCAAAAATTACAGGCGATATTCTGAAAAAAATAAAAGAGCAGTTAAAAGATAAGTAAATGCATGTTCCTAACTGGCTTAAGGGCGGTTTTCTGGGCGTCTTGACTGTTTGGGTTGTTATTTTTATCAAAGCAATTTGTCTAGACGATTGGTGTTTCGCCGACACCTTCTTGCCAATCATCTTCTTCCCCTTAGCAGGACTTGATTATTTTCTAAACGCTGAACTAATAAAATTTTTCGGGAAAAACATCTTTCTTACAATTTCAATTTTTTGGTTTGTTATTGGTTCGTCTGTTGGCGCGTTTTTTGGCAAGTTTAGAAAAGAAAAGGTAAAGACTTGAAATTAAGCGACTTTTGTAATAACTTATTGTCTATTATGTTGCAATACAACGAAATCACGGAGAAAAAATTTATAGAGCTAGACGGCGAGCCATATGAAGTTTTAAGTTCGCACGTTTTCCGAAAACAGCAAAGAAAGCCGGTCAACGCTACTAAATTAAAAAATTTAATAACTGGCAAAGTTACCGAACGGTCTTTTCATGTTTCCGAAAAAGCCGAGGAAGCTGATCTTCAGAAAAAAGAAATAAAATTTCTATATCTAAACAAGGGTCAATACTGGTTTTGCGACCCAGACAATTCGCGCGACAGATTCTTTTTTGGAGAAGAAATGATTGGGCCACAGGGCAAATTTATGAAAGAAAATTCTTTGGCCGAAGCGCTCGTGTTTAATGAAAAAATTATAGGCATAAAGGTGCCGATAAAAGTTGAATTGGCGGTGAAAGAGTCTCATCCTGCAGTCAAAGGTAATACCGCCCAAGGCGCAACTAAAGAAGCTGTTTTGGAGACCGGGGCGATAGTTCAGGTGCCGCTTTTCATCAAAGAGGGCGATATTTTAAGAATCAACACCGATACCGGAGAATATGTGGAGAGAGTAAGTTAGGGTCTAGAGTTTAGCCAATAGGGTGTAGAAATTAATCTCCAGAAATCATAGGGAGATTAGCGCAAGTAGTAGAATCCTCTATTGGCTAGTGGCTATACCCTAAAACCTATTTCTGTACGTAGGGTAAAAGTCCCATAAAGCGAGCGCGTTTTACGGCCATAGCAAGTTTTCGCTGATTCTTAGCTGAAACCCCTGTCCTTTTTCTAGCTATTATACGGCCATGAGGATTGAGAAATTTTTTTAGAATTTCTACATCCTTATAATCTATGTGTTGGATATTATTTTGGGTGAAAAAACATTGGGTCATAAATTTTATTAGTTGGTAGATTATAGTCAGTAGTCAGTAGTAAGTCAACTGTTCACTATTTTATTCAACATTTTCATAACTTCCTCAAGTAAGTTGTCTATTTTTACACAATCAGCTTCTTTAATAAATTCAAGTCTTTTAGCTATTTTTACTTGTGTTTCCAATTCAGCGCCAGAGCCGAATGATATAAGAAAAAATCTTTTAACTTCATTTTTACCCCCACGCCTACTGCCTTCAGCAATATTAGAAGGAATAGATACAGCAGCTCTTCTCATTTGAGAAGTGAGACCATATAACTCTGATTTAGGAAATTTATTTGTTATCTGGTAGATCTCTACTACCAACTCCATAGACTTCTGCCAAACTACGAGATTCTCGTAACCCATTTTTGTTGTTGCCTTAAATCTACAGACTACTCACTACCTTCTACTGACTAGAATGGTATATCATCTGGATTCACTTCCTCTTCCGGATATGCAATCTCTCCGTCATCCTTGGTGCTTTGTTTTTTGTCGCCAGAGTTAGGAGAAGAAGAATCGTCCTGTGAATTTGGAGACGTAAAGCCACCTCCAGACTTGGCACCAAATTGCACCCGGTCGGCAACAATTTCAGTCCTGTATCTTTTTTGACCGTCTTGGCCGTCCCAGCTTCTAGTCTGAATTCTACCTTCAACCAAAACATTTTGGCCTTTCTTCAAATATTGAGCCGAGGTTTCAGCTTGACGTCCAAAAACTACGACATTATGAAATTCCGTGTTCTCCTGTTTCTGACCATCTTTGTCCTTCCAAACTCGATTGGTAGCAACGCCGAGAGTGCAGACTGCGGTACCGGAAGGCAGAGATTTAAGTTCCGGATCTCTTGTTAAGTTGCCTATGATTAAAGCTTTATTTAGATACATTTTATAAATTATCGCTGTTTTTATAATCTCAAATTATAAAAATTCTGCAACCCTATCAGCTGAATTATTCACTGACCACCAACTTTTCTATACTTTTATCAATCTCTTCTTCGGAAACCGGACCCAGTGCCGCTTCTTCCGCTTGTCTTGCGCTTTTCGCCTCCCTGTCCTTTCTAGCTGCTAACTTGTGAGAATACAAAGTATTTTCTTTGACAGTCTCGATCAGGAGAAATCTAATAATGTTTAAATTATTTTGGAAAGAGTTTTTGATCGCCAACATCTTCGACGGTTCAATTTCAAATTTAACCCAACCAAAGTAGGCCTGATTGTATTTTTGGTTTTTATTGTCAATTTTTTTGACCATTTCATAAGAAAGTGGTCGCAATCTGGGAAAATCTTCGGAAATAAAAATACCACCAAATTCTTCGATGGCTGTTTTCAGCGCCGAAACCTCTTCCGGCAATTTTTCTTCCGCGATAGATGGCGACAAAAGAAAACTAGCTTCGTAAACCCTTGCGTCTTGGGTTTCGGTTTCTTCTTGGTCCTCTTTTTGATCTTTTACTTCTGTTTCTTGCATAGGCAAATAGGTTAACATAAATGCTTTAGGTTTTCAACCCGGATTAGGGTTTAGGGGTAATAGGGGTAAAAAGAAAGCCTGGCGCCACCAGCGGTGGTACCAGGCTCATGTATGAAATCCCCGAGTCCCTCGAGAGACCTTGGGCTACCGCTGCCTACCATGGTTCCACTTTGGCGCCCTACGAGAACTCCAGACTTCTAACTTCAGTCTATTTCGAAACCTATTCTATGTCAAATTAAAAAAATGTAAGTGGGGATTAAAGAAAAAGGCCCCGAGGTGAGAACCACCAAAGGACCAGTGTGACCAGTGTGCTGAAGAATGAGCTCAATGAACTCAAGGAATTGCCTGCTCCAGCCGAGCTTCGCTCTGCTTTGAGTTTGAGGCGAGGAGAGCGGGACCGAGCCGGTGCCAGCCATGGCCGAGCCAGCACCAGCGGACCCCGACGTGGCGGCCGTCCCAAGCGAGGCAGGCAACCTTGCGAAAGCCGCTGAACCACCGACGAGATTCCCAAAGAAAGACTGCCTTGCCCTTGAATTCATCCGGGTAAGTCGTCGGATCTCTGATCCAGCCCTTGACCTCCGGGCTTTCGAGGGAGTAGTGGCGGCCCTTGAATTCCGGGCCGTCGTAGTACTTCTCCAGATCCCATCCTTGGATCACTTCGCCATCCTCTTGTGTCGGGTGAAGGTCGAGCTTCCAGGAACGAGCCTCGTCCACGATCTGTTGAAGAGCATCAATGACTCGGCCAATGCTTCGCTTGCCGTCGACAACGAGTTTTGACACCGTCGCCCAGAGCTTGAATAGACGCTCGTACTGATTGCCACTACTCATGGCTTTCTCCTGTAAAGAACCCGCCCGCTACTAACAGGCGTTTCCGGATTCTGCCGGAACAGTTGCGAGAATACCTCGCTGAATCTATTTTAGTTGTATCAAATTAGAGCTATGTGTCAAGTCCAAAAAACTTGACCGCGTTTTGAAGGAGAGTTTCGCGGACTTTTTCAAAATCTTCTCCTCGAATTTCTGCAATCTTTTTGACTACTTCCCTGACATGCATCGGCTCATTTCTTTTACCCCGAAACGGTTCCGGAGAAACATACGGACAATCTGTTTCGGTCATAATTCTATCGAGTGGCGTATTTTTTATAATCTCATCGTATTGCCGGGCGAAAGTTATAACTCCGGTAAACGAAAGAAAAAAGCCGGCATCTAAAATCTCTTTGGCCTCTTCCCAAGAACCGGCAAAAAAGTGAAAATCGGCGGGCACCTTGGCTTCTAATTTTAAAATCGCTAAAGCGTCGCGATAAGCTGATTTTAGAGATCCATTTCGAACATGAAGCATCAAAGGTTTCTTGAATTCATTAGCTAGTGCAATTTGGGCTGAAAAAGATTCGCGTTGTTTTTTTTCGGTTTCCGGAGTGCATCTGAAGTAGTCCAGTCCGCACTCTCCTATTCCTAAAACTTTTGGATGCTTTAAAAGTTCGCGATAATAATTTTCGTCTAAAACTTCGCCACGTGAAGTAAACTCCTCGACTTCGCTCGGGGCAAGTTCCTTTCCGCTACTTCCGAGTTCTTTTTCATCATGGAAAGATTTATCTGTATGAATCGGATGAATACCGACAATTGCATAAACACCTTTTTCATATTTTTCCGCCAATTCAACCGCAGATTTGGAGGTATCTTTCTGCGTGCCAACATTTATCATCCATGCGCCCGCCTCCAAAGCGCGCTCTATAACTGCTTCCCGATCTTCATCATAAGCGGCAAAATTTACGTGGGCGTGGATGTCAATGTATTGGGTAGGTTTAGGATTCATGAATTAATCTTTTCTGGGAAATAGCGAATTTTTGGGCATTTTGTTTTCTTTTACGGCCAATTTTATAGCTTCTGAAGTTTGAGGCATTATTGGGTTGAGCATTCGAGCCACGCCATAAAGGTCAACGACCAATTCTTTTATAATTTCTTTGGCTTTTTCCGGATCAGTTTTTATAAGTTTAAATGGCTCGGATGACTGGATTCGCCCATCAATCCGACCTATCTCTTGCCAAACAAAATCAGTCGCTTCTTGAATATTAAATTTGTCCAAAGCATCTTTAAAATTTTGCGGAATCGTGTCTTCCGGAATCTCAGGGGCTTTCGCTAAATTAGTTTCAGACATTTTCATAATTCTGGAAACCAAATTCCCCAAACCATTTGCTAAGTCTGCGTTATAGGCGGTTTGAAATTTTTCAGGAGTAAACTCGCTGTCTTCAAACGGGTGGGCATGACGCGCCAAATAAAAACGCAAGGCGTCTGTGCCGTACTCTTCAATAATTTCAATCGGGTCAACCGTATTCCCTAAACTTTTGCTCATTTTTACTCCGCCTTCGCCCAAAATAAAGCCATTGATAATAATTTGCTTGGACGTCTGAATTCCGGCTGACATAAGCATTGCTTGCCACATTGCCGACTGCTGACGGAGATTGTCTTTGCCGGCATATTGAGTTACCGGCCACCATTTCTTAAAATTTTCTTCATCTTCAGACCAGCCGATCGCTGAAATGTAGTTTACCAACGCGTCAAACCAAACATACATTACATGTTCCGAATCGTCCGGCACCTCTATACCCCACGGCATTTTTTCTTTAAGGCGCGAAATACTGAAATCTTCCAATCCCCTTTCAACGAATCTTTTAATTTCATTAAAACGGAAATCCGGCACCACAAAATCTGGATTTTTTTCATAAAATTCCAAAAGCGGTTTTTGATATTTAGAAAAACGGAAAAAATAGTTTTCTTCTTCAAGAATCTCAATACTTAAATTCGGATGATCCGGACATTTTCCATCAACCAATTCTGATTCAGTCTTTTCCAGCTCACAACCAACACAATATTTAACGCTGTAATTTTTTTTATAAATATCGCCGTTTTTCTGGCAAACACGCCAAAATTCTTGAGCCGCGGCAATATGCTCCGGATCAGTCGTCCGAATAAAATTTAAATCAGGAAGCATGCCGAGTTGCCGGACAAAATTTTTAAACTTTTCAGCATACTCATCAACATAAACTTGTGGGTCTTTTCCTTGTTCTTGTGCTTTCCGATAAATTTTTAATCCGTGCTCATCGGTACCGGTATTAAAAAAAACTTCAAAACCCATAAGTTTTTTATATCGGGCAATAATATCAGCTCTGACAAATTCCAAAGCATGCCCGAGATGAGGCTCAGCGTTCACATAAGGCAAGGTGGTGGTAATGTAAAAAGTTTTTTTCTGGTTCACAAGTCAAGAAGTTTTTTCCGGTGTTGTTTTGGAATGTTTTCTTTTATCCATGTCCTCCAAAAAAACCATCGCAACCGCCGCCAAAGGAACAGAAATCAAAATCCCTAAAAATCCGGCTAACTTGAAGCCGGCGACCAAAGACAAAATAACAATAATTGGCGAAAGACCGACAACTTTTTTGACAACCAAAGGGTAAATCAGCTGACTTTCAAACTGTTGAATGATGACGTAAAGGCCGATAACAATAAAAGCCATCGTTAATCCACCGTCCAAAAAACCGAGGGCAATAGCCGGCACCGCGGCAATAATCGGCCCAAAGACCGGAATAATTTCCATAATAGCCGCCAAAAAAGCTAAGAGCAAGGCATTCGGAACCCCCAAAAGCAAGAGGCCAAGGTAAGTCAAAACTCCGACAATAACAGCAAGAACTATCTGACCCTGTACCCACAGACCGATTTTGGCTTCCGACCGGTGCCACAAGTCAAGAATATATGCTTCATATTTTAAAGGCGTTACTAAGCGCAAGAAATGTGACACTCCGCCTTTCTGAACTGAAAGATAGAAAGATAGAACAATAATCAAGATCAAAGACAACATACCACCAAAGAAGACCGACGCGGCGCTAAGAAAATTAAAACTGCCGGACAAAGCTAAATTGGCTTGAGTAACAAATTCTTGGAGTGAAAAATCTCTGATCACCGACTGACCCAAAAACCCGTCCTGTAGAGGATTCCAAACCTCAAGCTCGGTTAAATGCTCCGGCAAATCTTTAAGCAAAACGGTTGTTTCGTTTAAAAGCGGGACAAGAAGAAAATAAAAAGAAATAGCAAAAATCAAAGCTGCTAAAAGATAGACAATCAAAACCGCTATAACTCTCGGTATTTTGTGTTTGCCAAACCAGCGAGTAGCCGGCTCAACCGCCGAAGCAATAAGAACCGCAGTCAAAACTACTAAAACTAAATCGCGAAGGACAAACAAAGCCCAAACCAAAATCAATATAAAAACAACCTTAAAAACACTTCCAGTGGAAATATTTAGCATTTTTAAATAATAGCATAAATTGGTGGCTAGTCAGTAGTGAGTGGTTTTTAGAAAAATCAGCAAAAAATGGTTAGGTAGTCTTGCAACATTAGGAAACTTGCTACGCTCCATACAACACAACTCTTTACCAGACCATTTACCACCAAGGCATGAATCTCCTTTCAAACAATTCAAGACGGCCGTCTTGAATTGTTTGAAAATTAAATTAATTGAATTATTTATATCAAATGCATCAAAATCAAATTCGCAAGATTTTTAGAAGAGTATTTTTGTTTTTAAATTCCCCAACAACAGCTAGATTGAGTTTTCGATTTTGGAAAATATCTTTGGCAATTTTTTGAATGTCGCCAGCAGTTACCGCTTTTATTTCTTTTGCCATTTGCTCCGGTGTTTCTAAAGAATGTTTCAAAACTTCTTGGTAGCCGAAAAATTCGGCTAAAGCGTCAGAGGTTTCAAGCCCTAAAAATAAATTGCCAATCAAATAATCTTTGGCTTTTTTTAACTCTCCTTCCGGCACAATTTCATCCTTCAGCTGGCGAAATTCGGCAAGAATCGCAAGAATCACCTCCTCAAGCCGCTTTTTATCCACACCGGCTGAAACCGCCAAGTAACCATGGTCGGTATATTCATCAGTAAACGATTTGACATAATAACCGACTCCCATTTCTTCGCGCAGTTTCTGAAAAAGACGGCTGGACATCCCCTGCCCCAAAACAGCGTTCAAAACTTTGAGTGCCGGCAGTTTTGGACTTTTAATTGAAAAAGTTCTAACACCTAAAATCAAATGTGTCTGGTCCGTCTTTTTTTGTTTTATTAAAACTTGCGGAGAATTTTGGCGCTCAACAACGACCAGCTTTTTCTCCCTACTTTTACTTTTTAGATTGGCAAAAGCTTTATTCGCTTCTTTCAAAACTTCCCGTCGATTAAAATTACCGGCGACAATTAAAGTCGTAGTGTTTGCTAAATAATGTTTGTCGCGATAAGAGACAAAATCCTCTCGCTTCATTTTTTTGACCGTCTCTCGGGTGCCGGCAATATTCCAACCAGCTGGCTGATCGCCGTAAAGAAGCGACATAAAAAGGTCGTAGATATGGCGCTGGGGCGTATCTTCATACATATTTATTTCTTCAACAATCACACCTTTTTCTTTTTCCATCTCTCCGACCGGAAAAGTTGGATGGAGATACAAATCAGAAATAATATCAACGAGCTTTTTGAAATGTTTCGGATGAGCTTTGGCGTAGTAGCCGGTAAACTCTTGAGAAGTAAAAGCGTTGTATTGAGAGCCGATTGAATCAAGCTCGCGACTCAAATCAATGGCTTTCGGCCGTTTTGTTGTGCCCTTAAAACACATATGCTCCAAAAAATGCGACAAGCCGCTGATGTTTTTGGTCTCATATTTTGAACCAGCTTCAACCATAATTAAAACCGTGACCGCCGGATTGTCTTTGTGAGGAATGGTTATTAGCCGTAAACCGTTTTTGAGAATGGTTTTTTGAAATTTCATATTTAAAATCAATCGAAAAAAAGCTGGGTTAGATCTTTTATTTGAATTCTTTTTTGCTCGCCCGTATCGCGATCGCGGACAGTAACAGTCTCGTCTTCAAGAGTCTGAAAATCAATTGTTACGCAAAAAGGCGTTCCAATTTCATCCTGCCGACGATAACGCTTGCCGATGTTGCCGTTGTCATCGAAAATAGCTGTTAGCTGTGAGCTGTTAGCTTTTAGGTCATTAAAAACTTGTCGGGCTTTTTCTACAAGTTGTGGTTTATTTTTAAGCAAAGGAAATACGGCAATTTTAATCGGTGCAATTTCTGGTTTAAGTTTCAAGTAAATTCTTTTCTCACCACCTAATTCGTCTTCTTTATACGCGGAAACCAGAACCGCCAAAATCAATCGGTCTAAACCAAAAGACGGCTCAATGACGTGCGGGATAAAACGCGCCGCGGCTTCTTCGTCTAAATAATTCAAATCAGTACTACTTACTTCGCTGTGATTTTTTAAATCAAAATCAGTGCGATACGCTAGACCGCAAAGCTCCTTCCGACCGAAAGGAAAATCAAATTCAAAATCAATTGTCCTTTTTGAATAATGTGCTCGATCATCTTCCGGAACGTCAAGTTCGTAAACGCTCTCCTTCGGTAAGCCAATATCTAAAAGCCATTCGGAGGTCGCTTTCCGCCAATTTTCAAAATGTTCTTGCCATTCACTTTCCTGAATAAAATATTCGAGTTCCATTTGTTCAAATTCTCGAGCCCGAAATATAAAATCGCGAGGTGCGATTTCATTTCTGAAAGCTTTGCCAATCTGGGCAATACCAAAAGGAAGCCGGGGGTGGAAAGTGTCTACAATATTTTTGAAATTGACAAAGATTCCCTGCGCGGTTTCTGGGCGCAGATATGAAGTGGCCGCCTCTTCTCCGGCGCCGACAGAAGTTTTAAACATCGTGTTAAAACGCCCTCCGTTTTCAAGAGGATCAGAGAAGCCAGCAACATGCCCGCTGGCTTCCCAAACTTTCGGATTCATAATAATCGCCGCATCCAAGCCATAAATATTTTCGCGCTTTTCCACAAAAGTCCGCCACCAAGAATTCTTGATGTTATTTTTTAAAGCCAAACCATAAGGACCATAATCCCAAAAACCAGCAAAACCACCGTAAATTTCCGAACTGCGAAAAACAAATCCTCGGCGCTTGCAAAGACTGACAATTTTGTTCATTAATTCTTCTTTCTGATTCATAGATATTTAGGGCGATACTACTCGGCCCATTTGGAACGAATAAATCGGATCAGTTGTAATTCTGATGGTTGCCGGTGGGTTACGATCCGAAACCTCTCTTCCCACAAAAACATCACGTCCAGTCGCTAAAACTTCCCCGACTAAATTTGATTCATCATTAACCTGCCCCAAGCTCGGCGAAAACCTTACCTGGAAAGCCACTTCAACTGGCGCATTTGAAATTCCCTGACCGGAAAGGATTCGGCTTATATTCCATTTTATAATTCGTGTATTCGGGTCGAATTTTAAATCAGCAGAAGATGGACTAATTCGATTAAGCCATTCTACATAAACTGGCAGAGTTGCACTAACTTCAATATCAGCAACCTCATTTATGTTATTACTAAGAGACCAAATTATAGTATAGGTCGTTGAACTCTCGGCCTTAGGCGGAAGTGGACCGGAATTTGCAAACGGTCCAACAGAATAAACCGCCCGTGAAGCGACAGTTAAATCAGTCTCAACTTTAACATCTCTCAAAGAAGAAATGGTTATTTCCTCTGGCGAGCGCCCTTCTAACAAACGTGTCCCTTTTATAGTTGCTGTCATTTTTACTGACGAATTTTTTAAATTTTCCAAATCACGAGCATTAAATTTGTTAATCGCAAAAGAAAAATCTAAAGTTCCACTTTGACCACTTCTTATCTTCAAAAAATCTGCAAAAGTATTTTTATCCCAAATAATTAAATTCTCCTGGGAACGGTAAAAACCACGGCGATCTGGTGATACGGAAGCCCTATTCCAACCATTACCGGCAAAAGACAGATTTATGGAGACATCACTCAAATCGTCTGGTAAATTGTTTCTCCAATTTATCTGTCCACGAACGGTATTACCAAGCTTGCTAATATATTCACCCGATTGAGTGCCTTCGATGTCCATCCTAAGGGCCAAAGCCGGCTGTCTTATAAAGATCGGCTCGCTGTGTGACAACAATTCCGTGCCAATTATTCTTTCGTCAGTCTGACTCTGAATGCCCACAAAATATCTAAAATTCTTCTCATCTCCGTCTTGTCCACCGATTATTCCTTTTAAAACAATTTCTGCCCGCCCCCTTGGCTCTAAATCTCCAATAACCCAAATTCTGTTATCAAAAGACGTTTCTGGCAAAGACTGGGTAAAAGAAAATTCCGGCGGATATTCGGCAATAAGCATCAGATTCTTCAAAACCGAAGTTGAATTAGAAATAATAGAAATTCTTGATTCGATTTCTTGACCAGATCTTGCTTCAGGCGACGCTAAAACAGAAACAGAAATCGGCGCAGAACGAAGCTCAACTTTGTAAATTTCCTCCTTAGCAAAAACACTTCGCCCTTCGCGAGTCTTGTATTGTACTAAAATTTTTATTTCCTTGATGCTCTGTGCTGGACCAAACAAAACTGAATTAAACACTCTTGAAAAGCGACCGTCTTTTGGAGACAAAACCCCAACTATTTCTTCTTGTCTCAAAATTGGCTTTTGTAAATCCATTGGATCTCTTGTCCCGTCCGGATACTCCAGAATTAAAACCACATCTTCAAGTAGAATCCGATTTTTATTAACTACCGAAACGTCAAGAGAAAGCTCCTGCCCGGATTCAATTGCTGACAGACCCTTTACATCAATAATTACTTTATCAGAGCTGATTCTGTTAAACCCAAAAAAAATCGCTACCATGGCAAGCGAAACTGCCACAATAGAAAACAAGATTGAAAAAAACAGCGATCTTCTCAGAAAATTTTGAGAAAAATGAAATTTCTTTTTCGCCTTCTTCTCAATTTCCGGCCAATTTTCCCCAGCTTCAATTTTTTGGCTATCCAAGGAGTGGCGCGATTTTCGCAAAATCGAAGGTCGATTTTGAGCATAAAGTTCTTTTTCCAGTCTATCTATAGCATTTAGCTCGTTCTGGTCTTTTGGATTTTTACCCTTCCTAATATAATTCATACAGAAAAGATTTTAACATAAATATAAGAATAGAGCGCTCGGTTTTTACAAAATTATTGTTTGTCTTTTTTACCAAACTAAGCTAACTAAAAAGCTGGCTGGCCTTAAAAGAAGCGTTTATTTCCTTCACTGCTTCACGCCTCCACGAAGAAAAAATTTTCAAATCTTCCGGTAACAAATTTTCTTTTTGCAAAAAAACTTGCCAAGGCCCGTCGTCTCCAAGATACCCCAGAAAATTTAGGGAGCGCAAAATCGCTATGCACTCAAAATTTTTCAATTGTTCGGAAGACAAGGGGTTGAAAAGTAAAAAATTAATATCATTTTTGATTGAGTCAAAAAAAATCTGATTCTGCTCATCTTCAGGTAAAAGTTTTTGAATAAGAGTGAAAAAACGAGCAATAAAATAAAATTTGTCGTCAGCTTGGAGAGCAAAATAGAGATTTAAATTCGACAGAGCATCGGTAATTTTCCAACCATTCTTACCCTTGATAAAGGTAAAATTGCCGGCAGAATAATCAGTCAATGCCGACTTGAGTTTCGAGTGGGGCGCCCGAGCGCTTTGCGCTCGGGCGTAAATCAAGCCCAAATCGCGAGTAAAGATTTTGTACATTTTACTGGCTTCGCCTGAATTAAAATTTGCCAAAACAAAGCCGAGAGTATGATATTTTTGATACATTTATAAATCTTCCAATTTAATACCACCTTCGCCAAATTCAATTTTCACCTTGGTCTGCTTATAAATTTCCTTTTCCAATCCCCCTAGAGAATTTTTCAAGCTAGAATCAAAAATAAATTCAGCCTGCTCTTGCGGTTTGAGGTTTTTTTTCTTTCTTAGATCCTGAATCTGGCGAACCAAATCTCGGAATCGACCTTCTTTTTCAAGTTCCGGAGTAATTTTAGAATCAAGTAAAACCTCTTCTGAAAGAGTCTCGGTAAAAATTATTTCCTTCACATTTACCTCATCCTTTACAAGATTTGTTAGCTCTTCCTGATTTTGCAGTTTCAAACTTTTAACTTCCAGTTTCCCTAAGGGTTGCCGAACTTTCAGGCCCGCCTTCGCCCTCTGTTCAAGCGCCAAAGAAACAATTCTTCTAACTTCTTTCATGTCTTCTAAAATTTTTGTTTCGAATTTTGTATATCGGGTTATATTTTTAGGCCAATCTTTCAGGTGAACACTTTCAGGACCACCTTCATATTTTTCCTTCAATGATTGATAAATTAATTCGGCAAAAAACGGTAGAAACGGCGCAATAATAACCGACAAATTCTCCAAAACAAAATAAGTTGTCGTCAAAGCTGTGTCTTTATCCGACTTATTTTCATCATTTTTAAATCTGTCTCGCGAGCGCCGCAAATACCAAGTTGAAAGATCGTCAACAAAATCAGTTATTGAGCGAGTCGCCCGATCAAGCGCATACCTTTCCAAAGATTGGGTGACTTCTTCAAGAAGTTCATCTAAACGAGCTAAAATCCAAATGTCTAAAACATTCGGAGAATCCGGCCGGCCTTGAACTTTTAAGCCCGATTTTTCATAAAGTTTATAAAATTGCAAAACATTTCCAAGTCGCAACAAAACTTTTTGCATTACTTCCTGAACACCCTTTTCCGAAAAATTCAAATCCTGACCACGAACAACCGGCGATGTTAAAAGATACAAACGCATTGCGTCAGCCCCATACTTTTTTACGATTTCCATCGGATCTGGATAATTTTTTAATCGCTTGGACATTTTTTGTCCGTCTTCAGCCAAAATCGTGCCATTTACTACAACAGCTTTATAAGGACTCTTACCAAAAAGCAAAGTCCCCAAGACTAACATTGAATAAAACCAGCCGCGGGTTTGATCCAACCCTTCAGCAATAAAATCCGCCGGGTAACCTACTGGCCGATTGAAAATTCCCGGCCGCGGATTGAAAGTTTTAAGGTTTTCAAAAGGAAAATGGTTTTGAGCGTAGGGCATTGAACCGGATTCAAACCAGCAATCAAAAACTTCCGGCACCCTTTTCATTTCCCCGCCACATTTACACTGAAATTTTATTTCATCAATAAAAGGTCTGTGAAGTTCGAGTTCAAAATTTTCATTTCTCGGCAATGGTAAATATTTTATCTCCTTAAATCCGCCGGTTTTTACGTAGTCGTCGTGAAGATCCTTCTCTGCTACAGACTGACTATCGCTCCAGCCCAAAGCGCCGGCTTCCATCATCCAAATCGGATATTCGTGAGTAACAATCAAAATGTTTTTACCTTCATACCTTCTTTCCATTTCAGAAAGAAAATCACAAACTCTTTTTTTGACATCAGAAAGATTCTCTCCACCATTCGGCCTTTTGGTTACCTTCTCTAAAGTTGAAGAAAAATATTTCCTATACTCCTCAATCGGTTTTAGATTAAATTCTCCAGAATCTATCTCTCTAATTCTTTTGTCAAAAAAGATTTTTTCAGAAGGTAGATTTAATTCTTCAGCAATAATCTCTGTAGTTTCTTTGGTTCGGAAAAAATCTGAAGAAAAAACCAGGTCAATTCTTTTTCCTTTCAAAGATTGTGCGGTTTTTTGGGCTTCCAGACGACCCCTCTCCGTTAGATGGTGCGGGTTTTCCGGTCTACCACTAACTATGTTTTTAGCATTACTCTCGGCCTCACCATGGCGGACCAAGATATAATTGTTTTTGGATTGAAGCTTACTGCTTAATTTTTCAACCGAACCGACAATTTCTTTAAACTCGCATTTTTCACATTTCCAAACCGGAACCGGAGCGCCCCAAAAACGGCTTCGTGAAATTGACCAATCTTTTGCATCCGCAAGCCAATTGCCAAATCGGTATTTACCAACTTCTTCCGGCACCCATTTTATTTTCTTGTTTTCAGCGACTAACTTATCACGGTGTTTCGAAACCTCAACAAACCAAGAACTAGATGCGTAATTAAGAAGTGGCGTATCACATCGCCAACAGTGCGGATATGAATGAACCACTTTTTTCTTTGAGAATAAAAGTCCTTTATGCGCCAAGTTTTTGATAATTTCGATGTCAGTTCGCTGACTGTCTTCCTTGGGCTTCACAAGTAGGCCGGCAAAATCCTTAACCTCCGGTTTGAATTTACCGGTAACGTCGACGTGCTGAATAAATGGTAGATTTTCTCTTTTTGATAATTCATAGTCTTCCGAACCGAAAGCCGGCGCGATGTGAACAATGCCTGTACCCTCTTCAAGAGACACAAAATTATCAGCGTAAACTTTCCAGCTGTTTTCTCTACCTTTTAAATTTTTGTCATTAACGTAGTAGTTGAAAAGTGGCTCGTATTCGAGACCAATAAGTTTCTCGCCCTTAAATTCTTCAACGATTTCATATTGCTTGTCGTTTAAAACTTCTCCCAACCTTTCTTTGGCCAAAACATATACGCCGTCTTCAAGCTTCACTTTTACATAATCGACTTCTGAATTTACAGCCAGAGCAACATTTCCTGGAAGCGTCCATGGAGTTGTAGTCCAAGCTAAAATGAAAAAATCTTGGTTCTTTACCTTAAATTTTGCGGTAACAGAGATGTCAGTTATGTCTTTGTAGCCCTGCGCGACTTCAAAATTGGAAAGAGTAGTTTCGCATCGCGGACAAAGATGCATTGACTTGAAACCCTCATAAACCATTCCCTTGTTATACAATGTCTTAAAAGCCCACCAAACTGATTCAGTATAAGAAGCATCCATTGTTCGATAATCTTTTTCCATATCAACAAATCGGCCGAAGCGCGGGACTTGTTGGCGCCACTCGTCGGCATAACGCAAAACGCTATCCGAAGCTTTTTGGTTGAAATTATGGATTCCATAATCAATAATGTCTTTTTTGGTTTTTAGACCGATTTCCTGTTCAATTAAATTTTCAACCGGCAAGCCATGGCAATCCCAACCCCACCTTCTTGGCACGTGATACCCTCGCATAGTTTTGAAGCGAGGAATTACGTCCTTAATTGTTCCAGCTAAAATGTGACCATAATGAGGCAAACCTGTCGCAAAAGGTGGACCGTCATAAAAAATGAAAGTGCCTTCTGGCGAAGGTTTTTGAAGTGTTTTTTCAAAAATTTTGTTTTCTTGCCAAAATTTCAGGATTTCTTCTTCTCTCTCGGAAAGCTGGTTTTTATTAGACTCGTCGGACATATGAGGATGATTTTAGCATAATTAGGTTATAGGGTTTAGGAAAAGAAAACGACACGCGCGAGTACGCGCGGGGCGAAGGATTCAGGCGCTCTATACAAAGTTCCTAAAAAGTCAAAATTAGAATTTAATAAAGAGTCCGCCAAGCATAATTATTTGAGGCGTCCTTAGCGCAGACTTCCGCAGAATCCTTAACTCCCGACGCGCCTTGAGTAAACCAAAAAGTTCCTCTTTGAGATACATTGCATGATAGTCTGGATTCTTCTGATAAAATTTTTACCCCGCCGTTTACCTGCAATTTTGCGCTCGGATCAGCCGTGCCGATTCCGACATTGCCGGATTTGGTCATTAAGAAATTTGGAATTTGATTGATACCGTCAGAAATAACAAACGAAGCGTCTCTTGTGCCATCATTGCCAACCTGCCAAGTCCCCTCGCGATTTTTAAAATAAACTAAAGATGACTCCTTATTACCACCTGCTTCTATAGAAACAATCGTATATCCATCGGGTCTAAAGAGGTGTAAAAGAGTCTCAGGATTTGTTGTCCCAATCCCAATATTTCCTCCGCCGGTAGAGGTGATTCTCATCCTTTCCGTGTTGTTAGTTCCAAAACGAAGGTAACCATTTTCAAAGTTCCAAATAGTAGAGTTCAATTGGTTGTTATTCATTCCGACAAACAAACCGTCGGTGGCAAGGTGGCCACTGTTGTCGTTAGTAAGAAGTATGGCGCTCTCTCCACTTTGGGCAACATGGAGTCTTTTTTGCGGATTTTCTGTTCCGATACCGACATTACCCTCAAAACTACTGTCTCGACTTGAATATTGTCTAAAACCACCAACAGAAACAACTCCGTCTCCGCTACTACTAATGCCAAAAACTCCTGTCCCAAGTTGACTAGAACCCATTATTCCTTTTCCAAATTCACTAACCCCTTTTATTCCCGCCCCAGCGAAAAAAGGATTTTTACTGTACCCGTAAATTGCCGTAGCTGTTTCTGGGCCATCCGGACCATCAAATTCTTCCGTAGAGATGGCTCCCAGCATAATAGGAATGGGTGGTAACCAGTCATCTCCTATGTGAATCACATCGTTTGTATCAAATTCCAAATTCCTCAAAAAACTGTTGGCGACCCACTTTTGGCCGTCACACTTTACTGTCTGACCCTTAACCCCTATTGGCAAAAGAGTTGAGCCGCAAGTTCCGGAGATTTGTTTTGAATCAAGTTCGTTTAATAAATCATTATCTTCTGCAGACAAAATATTATTTAAATTTTGTTTAGTGGAAATTAAAGCGGTTGACTTAGGTTTAGACGAGACAACTTGCGCTGATTGTTCTAAGCCCGACAGATAATTTATTATTGCGCTGAAAAATGATTGTAGCGGATTCTGAACGGTCTGCTCTTCAGCGTAAGCACTTGTGGCAGAAAAAAAGAGAAGTGAAAAAATGAATATCGCGAACACTAAATTTTTCATATTTTTCATGTTAATTATTAGTTATTTAGCTGATAAAAAGCACAAAAATATATCACATCCTCTCCGGCACCTTTATACCTAAGAGATTAAGGCTGTTTGTAAGGGTGATGAGAAAAGCTTCAGTTAGGGCGATTTTGTAAGGAGAGTTTTGGTCGACGAGATCAACAATTTTTTCTTTGGCGTAAAAACTGTTGAACGCTCCGGCCAGCTCGATCAAATATGTGACCAGCTTTTGCGGTGCAAAATTTCTTGCCGCAACTTCTACCACGCTCGGAAATCTGTACAGCAGTTTTTCAACATCGTTCACATTCTCCCCTCCTCTTTTGACACCAGCTTTTACTTTTTCTGTTCGCGCTTTTTCCAAAACCGACTTCGCCCGCACAGCCGAATACTGCAAATATGGTCCAGAATCACCTTCAAATGAAAGTGATTTTTCAAAATCAAAGACAATGTTCCGGCCAAGAGCTTGTTTCAAAATTGAATATTTCAAAGCGGCCACCGCAATCTGATCAGCAACCTCTTCTTTCTTTTCGATTTGCCGATCTTTCATCTTTTCAAGCGCCATTTTTTGAAGTTCATTCAAAAGCCATTCGCCGGAAATGATACTGCCGGTCCTAGAAGACATCCGGCCTTCCGGAAGACGTAGACGGCCGTGCGAAAGATGCTCTATCTTGCCGTTTAAATCCGGAAAAACGAATTCGGCCGCCTTCATCACGACCTTGTAATATTCGGCCTGCTCAACATCGGTTACGGTAATTGACCGGTCAAATTTAAAAAATTTACGCTTGAGTTCAATCAGTCCCAAATCTTTGGCTTCGTATGTCGGCAGACCTTCTGAATTTATAAAAACTCGTGTGTGGAGGCCGGATTTTTCTTCTGGGAAAATTATCGCGTTGTCACTTTTTTCAAAAATATCTGGATTTTTTTCAACCAATTTTTTACCTATTTCTCCGGCTTGGCTTTCAAAAAAGTGACCGTCAAACCTACTTCCAAGTCGAGTATAAATTTCCTCAAAATGCTGGAGCGACAATTCTCGGCCTTTTTTGTAAATTTTATTTATTTCCGGATCAGATTCGTCGTAAATTTTTTTGTTTATTTCAACAATTTCTTTCTTGGCGACCTCATCACCTTCATAAGCCCTATCACCTTCTGCATAAAACTTTCCGAGGTCGTGAATAGTTAATTGTGAATAGTCAAAGTTTTTATCAATAATTGCCCAAATCGCTTTAGCCACATGAAGCCCGACATCGCCGTGATAAGTCACACATTTAAGCTTCGGGGCTTCGGCTTCGAGCAAACGTGAGACCGCCTCGCCAACAATGTTGTTTACTAAGTGGCCAATGTGAAATTCTTTAAAAGGATTTGGCTGGGTGTGCTCAATTATTATTTTCCGGCCGGCCAAAATTTTATTCCTGCCCCACTTATCACCTTCTTTTAAAATTTTCTTTATTTCCTCTACAAAAAATTCTTTTGCTAAATAAAAATTTATAAACCCCGGCCCAGCAATTTCAATTTTTTCAATTTCCTTAGGTTTTGACGCTATCATATATGGTAGTAGTTTTTCGGCAATCTCACGCGGATTTTTATTCAAGTCTTTTGCATAAACCAAAGAAACGTTTGAAGAAAAATCTCCATGAGAAATTTCAGTAGGATGCTCAAGCTCTATCTTTGGATCTTTAACTCCAAAACTTTCCAGAGCTTCTTTTATTAAATTTTCCAGCTTTTCTTTCATTTGTATTTCCCTAAACCCTATTGGCTACACCCTATACCCTAGACCCTATTTCCTCCCCGTACTACCCCACCGACCTTCGCCACGACTGGAAGACGAAAGCTCATCAACTTTCTCAAAACTGGCAAAAACCACCGGATGAACAATCAGCTGAGCGATTTTGTCGCCCTTTTCTATTGTATAAGATTCGTGCCCAAAATTTATCAAACAAACGTTGTATTCCCCACGATAGCCAGCATCATAAACCCCGCCCATCACATGAAGTCCGGCTTTGGAAATACTGCCTTTGTCGTGAACAATAGCTCCAAAACCTTCCGGAAATTCTATAGCGAAACCCAAAAAGAAAATATATCGCTCACCTGGTTTTAAAATTTTGTCTTCCAGCGAATACAAATCCAAACCAATATCGCCCGGATGAGCGTAAGACGGAATTTTGGCCTCGGAATTCAAAATTTTTATTTTAAAAATCGGTTTATCCATAACCTAGAAATTATATCTTGATTGGTATTAAAAAGAAAAAGGGCGCCGAGACCAGGTGGTCAAGACGCCCTGAGGGTGAACGAGAGAGAGGATCAGTAGTAGACGATTTGGATCGTCGGTTTGACGAGAATGCAGACCGAGGTGTCTGCGCTGCAGGACAGGTTCTTTTCACAATCAACCGGTCGATTGCAGAACCCAATGCGATCTTTGCACTCGCATTTGTCCATGACCACGATGGACACCATGCCCTCTGCCATGAAAAGCTGGGTAGCTCTCCCGACAAAGAGTTCTCCATCGGAGAACTGGATGGCCAGTCCGAGGACCGGCCGGCCGTGCCTCATGGCGAGAAAGCCGGAGATGTGGTCAACCCCGTTGTTCTCGTCAGAGGAAAGAGGAGTCACCGCTTCAAACTCGATCCAGTTCTCAGTGAGGATGAACTCCTGCTTGATGACAAAAGTCGTACCATCGACGACAACTGTCATTCTGTCTCCATCGTAGTGCACGATGATTTTGCGGTCACCATCGGCGCTCGAGTAGGCGATGTAGAAGAGGTCTCCGATGGGAAGCTCGTCCCGAACATCCGGAACCATCTGCCGAACAACCGGTTGAGCCATGAGATTGGCCGGGAAGAAAACGAAAGCGACCATCAGAGCGAGGGTGTACAACACATGTTTGCACTTCATGTTCTACTCCTTGGGTTGGGGAGGTATTCATCGACGAACCAATTCCCACTTGTACGTCCGAGTAGTTGAAAGACCAGACTGAAACTGTCCAACCCGATTGTGAATTCTGATATTGTCCTTTCTGGTCAGCAGACCGGTATCGACATCAAGGAAGTAAGTATTGGCGCCATAGTAGAAATCCAGGCGCCCCTTCTCATCTTCTTCTTCAAACTTGTAGTGCCGGTTGACAACCTTGTAGACCTTTCGGCCATTCAAAACATCTTCCTGGACCTCTCCTTTGGAGATTTGCTGGGCAAGATCGTTAGCCCAACAGTTTCTCCAGAAAAGCCATGCTTCAATGTTGGCCCCGCAGGAAACAGGCAGTCCAGACGTTGCAGGATTACCTAGTTCCAAACTGGCCGACTCCATCCAATCCTCATCGCAGAGGCCGGACAGATTGAAGCGTTTGGTCTTTGTGCTCCCATCAGGCTGAACCACCTCCGCCACCCCAACAACCAAACTGGTACTCTTGTCCTCCGTGAGACGAACGATAGTAACCGGTTGGTCGGAGATGTCGTGCCGGAAGATTTCCGACACCAAACTTGTAGGGGTCATAGTCATCGTGGTGAGAATCTGAACACGGTGGTGTTCGCCAGCCACAAGTGCCTGGCGAATGGCCGCCTCAGGATCTCTCTCTCCAACCTGACTGTCTTGAAGATTCATCTCGTAGTAGGTGACGTCTTCCGTCATCTCGATCACGATCTTCTTCTCGGCAGAGTTGACCTTGTCGCGGAACCGCTCCGCGATCTCTACGGCAGTAGGCAGTACTTCTGCCACGACTGCGTCCCGCGTAGGCGGATCTACCTGCGGCGAAACGATCGCCGCAAGGAATGCCGAGATCAAAACCAGGATCCTGTTGAACTCCTTCATGCGTGTCTCCTTGTTTTTTCTCTGTGCTCTCTCTCAAAGAGCTGGTATTTTGGTAATTCTGCTACCATTATAGCAAAAAAACTGTTTTGTCAACAGGTTGTGGAGAATTATGGATTAGGCCCCCGCTTCCTCGCCAAGGCGAGGAAGCGGGGGCCTGATTTAATTTCTTAAAATTTTATCTATTTTTTGAGCAATCTTTATGAAATCTTTTTCCTTTTTACCACGAGTTGTCTCGGCCGCGGTGCCAAGCCGGATCCCGGACGGATCAACTGGGCTACGAGAATCAAACGGAATAGTATTTTTATTAACAATGATTCCGGCCTTTTCCAATTTATCACTGGCTTCTTTGCCGCCAATTCCTCCTGCCCTGAGCGAAGTCGAAAGGTTTCCGTTATTCCAGACATCAACCAAAAGTAAATGTGAATCAGTGCCACCGGAAATTATTCGCCAGCCGAGTTTCTGCAGTTCTTGAGCGAGTGCTTTGGCATTTTTAACAACTTGTTTGGTATATTTTTTAAATTCCGGTTTATCCGCCTCTGCTAAAGCTACGGCGACCGAAGCGATTTGATTCAAATGTGGACCGCCCTGAAGTCCCGGAAAAACCGCTCTATCAATTTTTTTATTCAGTTCTCTTTCGTCAATTCTGGAAAAAATCATGGCCGAACGCGGACCACGCAAAGTTTTGTGAACAGTCGTTGTTACAACATCGGCGTAGGGAAAGGGTGATGGATAAACTCCGCCGGCAATGAGTCCGGCAATGTGAGACATGTCCACCATTAAATAAGCGCCCCTTCGACCTTGCTCAGGGTAAACCACAGAATCCGCAATTTCTCTAAATTTTTTCCAATCAATAATTCGCGGGTAAGCGGTAAAGCCGGCGACAATTATTCTCGGCTTTTCTTTTTTGGAGATTTTTTTCAACTCTTCGTAATTTATCGTCTCGGTATTCTTGTCCACACCATACGGAACCTGCTTCCAAATTTTTCCGGTAATTGAAACCTTGTGGCCATGAGTCAGATGGCCGCCGTGGTCGAGCGACATTCCCATAATCTTTCCTTGCTCCGCCGAAGCGTTCTGCGAAGGCGAGACGCCCGCCGGAACAAGCGCGAGGTAAACGGCGACATTTGCCGGCGAGCCAGAAAGCGGCTGGACATTTACCGACCATTTAGCAGGATTTAATTTAAATAATTTCAGAGCTCGCTTTTTAGCCAGATCTTCCACCTTGTCTGAAATTTCGTTGCCCCCGTAGTAGCGATATTTAGAATAGCCCTCGGCATATTTATTGGTAAGTTCAGAGCCCAAAGCTTTCAGCACATCGCTTGAAACATAATTTTCCGAAGCGATAAGATTGATGACGTTTTTTTGCCTTTTTTCCTCAGTTTTTATGAGTTTTTCTATCTCCTTATCTTTCATAGCGTATACACTATCACATTTTTTAACCAATATCGGTATTTTATTTGGTCTTATGAAAAATATTTTTAATACTTATTTTAATTTGATTTTTATCCATAAAAATAAAAAATTTTATAATCAATCTACCACGGCCGTGGTAGATTGATTATAAGAAGGCAAATTGTTATAATCATCTAATATGATTTATAGAGGTTCATTTTCGGAACTAATTCTTAAACTACTTCTTTACAAGACCCTCCCCTATAAAGATGTTGAGGATCTTGTAAGAAAACATAAACAATACAAAAACAAACCTAGCGCTTCTATTAGAAACACACTCACTCGATTAAGAAAGAAGGGGTTGGTCAAAAAAACTCAAACCGGCTGGTCATCCAGCAATCTGATAAATTCAGTGCTAAAAAATAACATCAATGAATTAGATAAAATTAAATTTCAAGCGTCTAAGAATAAAAAGAATGGGGAGATGATAGTAATGTATGACATACCTGAATACCTAAGGTCAAAAAGAGATATATTAAGAGATGGACTAAAGGTTCTTGGCTTCAAACAAAAACAGCAGAGTGTCTGGATAGGTCCTGCCCAACTACCTGAAGAATTTATGAAATTTATTAATGATTTAAAAATTTCAAAATATATAAATTTCTTTAAAGTTAAGGAAGAAGATATTGTGTAATCATTTCGGCACGGCCGTCGTGAAATGATTATATTTTACAATCCAATATATTTAGATCTAAAAAAATATTTCAGATTTTCAATTTTTTCTTTACAATTTCAAAAACTTTTTGGTGCACGTCCTCTGGCGACATGCAAATATTTCCCTTGCAACAAGAAATTTTCTCCCAATTTTTATTTGTTTTATGGAGATAAAGAGCGGTATTTCGAGAATCTTTAAGGTGAAGTAAATTGTCTTCGGCCACATCACGATTACCGTTTAAATATTTCTTGCTTCTTTTGGTAACTTTGTTCTCCAGCCATTTTTTACTGACTTCAAAAGGTACATCCAAATAAATCACCGTATCCGGTCGCGGGATTTTAAAAATTTCAAATTCCATTTTATCCAGCCATAACAAAAACTTTCTTCTCTTAGTCGCGGAGCGAATTTTACTACCCTGATGAATTTGATTGGCACTGACATATCTGTCCGAAATCACAACGTAACCAGCATCAAGCCATTTTCTGATTTGCTGACTTGATTCAAAGCGGTCGGCGGCATAAAGCACCGAAGCAACCTGCGGATCTGTCTGAATAAAATCACCAAACTTACCAGACAAATAATCACCAATAAGCGCACCAAAAAAATTATCGTAATACCTCGGAAAATCAATCGTCTTCACTTTGTAACCCTCTCTTTTAAGTCGATCGGCCAAAAATTTGGTCTGGGTCGCTTTCCCTGACCCATCAATGCCGTCTATAACAATTAATTTTCCTGTTTTCATTTTTTTATTTTATTTAAACTGTCTACCCAAAATATGAGTTGGAGTTGAAAAATTAAAAAGCTTTTCACTACCATCAAGAAGGAATACATTTTTAATCCCTGCTTCAATCATTTTATCCCAGCACGGCTTACAACACCACCAATGACCCCAAAGATATAGATCGGCACCAGAAATATCTTCTTTGGTTTTTCTAGCATCTAGAATTGCTCTTGGCTCCGCATGACTGTCATATCCACTGCACCCGGGACAAAGCCAGTATCTTGTACCAGACTTTATTTTGAAAAATTTCCTAATACAAAAACCGTCTCGATGAAATTTTTGGAGTTTAGAATTCTTAAGAAGCGATTGATTGGCTCCTGTCCCTACAATAGAATCTTCAATAACAATAACCGCACCAGTTGGCTGCATTGAATCACTTGAAAGATTCCGCGCCGCTTCCATCGCCGCCCTCATAAAAGGATTATTGTCTGGAACATAAAGAATCTTTCGGCCTTCCGGGAGGTATGGGTACTCAATCATGATTAGATTATTGTATAATGGCACTACCTTAATGACAAAGTTTGACCAAATCTACAAAGAAATGCTTAGAGCTCTCATGGAGAGCGGTATTGAAGAATATTCCGAGCGAACCAAACTCCACACCAAAGCTCTTCCTGGCATGCACTTCCAAATTAATCCAGAGTATGACGGTTTTCCGCTTTTAACTCTTCGAAAAATTCCCGTTATTGCTCCCATTGCAGAACAAGTCTGGTTTCTCTCTGGCTCCAGAAAGCCGGAGGAACTTTTACGCGATTTCACAAAAATTTGGGACGTCTTCACCAACCCAAACGACGTTGTGACTGTCGCTTACGGTTATCGCTGGCGCAAACATTTCGGCCGAGACCAAATCGGCAAACTCATTGAACTTTTAGAGAAAGAGCCAAGCTCCCGACATGGAGTTGTCATCGCTTGGGACCCGGGCCAAGACGGCCTCTCAACTTTCAAAAAAGCCAACGTGCCATGCCCTTACACTTTCACGGTAAATATCATCGGGGGCAAACTTCATTTGCATAACATTGTCCGTTCAAACGATATGGTTTTAGGATTTCCTTTTGATGTCACTGGATTTTGTTTTTTGCAATACGTTTTGGCGCAAAAGCTTGGAGTCGGAGTCGGAACATATTCCCACTCAATTTCAAACGCTCATATTTACGAGAACCACTATCCGGCGGCAGAAGAAATGATAAAAAGAACAAATGACCACCCGCCGATTAAATTAGCTCTGCCGGAAAAGACATTTGAGCGCGCAGAAAAAAGAGACGCGGATTTAATAAATGAAATTACAGAACAATTAAAAAACCAGTATAATCCGATGGAAAAAATTGAGGGGTTAAAAATCGCGCTTTAATACATCCCGTACGAAGTATTATATGTACTATACATACGTATTACAGAGTCATCAAAACAAGAGATTATACACCGGGTACACGAGTGACTTACGGAAACGTTTTAAAGAACATAACGATGGAAAATCGTCATACACCAAAAATCGTGGTCCTTACGAGCTTATTTATTATGAAGCATGTTTAAATAAAGAAGATGCGAGGTCGAGAGAATTATATCTTAAATCAGGAAGAGGTAAGCGTTACCTTAAATCAAGGTTAAAACGTTTCCTACTTCGTACGGGATGAAAACATACATTATCGCAGCGCTGTCTGTTGACGGCTTCATAGCAAAAAATAACACCGAGTCGTCCACAAAATGGACAAGCAAGGAAGACACAGCTTTTTTCCGAGAGCGAACAAAAAAAACCGGAGTGATGATTATGGGCTCTACGACTTTTGAAACTTTTGGTGGAAAACCCTTACCCGGCCGACGCAACATTATTTATTCAAGATCTAAAAAATACGAAGGCGTAGAAACAACTTCAGAATCTCCAAAAGATCTTTTAAATCGCCTAAAGAAAGAAGGGGTGGAAGAAGTCGCCATTTGCGGGGGATCTTCCATTTACACCCTTTTTGCCGAAGCTGGACTGGTAGACAAACTAATTTTAACAATAGAAAATGTAATTTTTGGAGAAGGAGTGCGGTTGTTTAATAAAAAAATTGATTTGAAAATTTGCTTGGCTTTACACCAACAAATCGGCCCGAATACGGTTGTGCTAGAATATGATGTTAAACTGCTGAAACACGCTGAACCTAAAATACACCACTGAAGAACGCCGAAAAGAATCAGCGACCAATCAGCGGAATAATCATGGCTATAATCACAAAAAAACAAATTTTAGAGAGAATTGAAAAGGGCGAGATCGGCTTCAAGCCGGAGCTTGACCAGTTCCAGCTGCAAGCCCACGCTGTTGATCTTCGGCTGGGATTTACTTTTTTAATTCCAAAAATTTGGCGGCTGACTGAAAGAGGCCGAGAGGCCGTCAACATTGATCATTTTGCCAAAAATCGGCCGCAGTATTTTGACACGGTAGAATTGGAAAAAGGCCAGTTCTTTGAACTTCTGCCCGGCGAACATATTTTGGTTTCAACTTTGGAATCAATAAAAGTGCCGGCTGATTTAATGGCCGTTCTTTACCCGCGCTCTTCAGTTAATCGAAAAGGTCTTTCGGTTGATTTGACTGGTATCATTGATTCCGGCTACGAAGGCCAGCTGGCGGTGCCGGTTAGGAATAATACTCAAGCTCAAACAGTCCGGCTTTACCCGGGAGAAAGGTTTTGCCAAGTTGTTTTTGACCGGCTTGATGAAAAAGTTGAAATTACAAAAAGCCGATATCATAAAAAAGACATTATTGAAGGTTTTATAAGAAACCATGGAGAAAAATCGGAACGAGACGAAGAAGAGATTGAGATGATTAGAAAAGGTGAGATTAAAGAGCTGAAAGAAAAATATAAGATTAACAATTGACAGTTAACCTTTAACAATTAACTAAAGACCGAATTTCGCAAAGCGAAATTCGGTCTAGTTACATGTCACTTGTCACAGGTCAAATGTTTTTATTTTACCTCTACTCCCATTGAACGCGCGGTGCCTTCAATTATTTTTGCGGCGGCTTCAATATCATTTGCGTTGAGGTCTGTCATTTTTTCTTCAGCAATTTTTTTAATCTGCTCGCGCGAAATCGTACCGGCCTTGGAAACCAAATTCTTTCCCGACCCTTTTTCTTTACCGATAGCTTTCAGAATAAGCCGCGAAGCCGGCGGAGTTTTCAAAACAAAATCAAAACTTCGGTCTTCATAGACGCTAATTTCAGCTGGAATAAGCTGACCTTTTTTTTCTTGAGTCCTGTCATTAAACTGCTTAACAAATTCACCGATATTAATACCTGCTTGGCCCAAAGTTGGCCCCAGAGGAGGAGCTGGTGTTGCCGCCCCGCCCATCGCTTGAACTTTTATTTTTTTAACTAATTTTTTAGCCATCCTTTTTGGAACTTATTTCGTAAATTTAGAGCTATTATCTTACTTATTTATAGACTTCTGTCCAGCCCGATTCAAAAACTCTAGAGATCCCCAAAGATCTAACAATACGAGAATTTAAATCCTCTTAACTTGCAAGAAATCCAGCTCAACCGGTGTTTCCCGGCCGAACATTGAGACCAAAACTTTAACTTTTCCTCGAACTTCGTCAATTTCAGAAACTTTGCCTTCCAAATCTTTAAATGGACCATCAACAATTACTACCGCATCATTTTGCATCAAATTTATTGAATGTTTAGTGGTATCTTTACTCATTCTCTGGAACAGTTCGTCTATCTCTTTTTTATCTATTGGCACTGGATAAATTCCAGAACCAACAAAACCGGTAACTCGTGGGGTATTTCTAACCACGTACCAAGAATCATCAGTAACAACCATTTCAACCAAAATATAGCCGGGATAAATTTTTTCTTCTTCTTCAACCCTCTTTCCACCCTTAATTTTTATTTTCTTCTCTGTAGGCACGATGACATTAAAAATCTTATCTTCCATACCCAAAGACTCAATTCTTTGTTTTAAATTTCGGGCAACAGCATTTTCGTAACCAGCATAAGTATGAATAACATACCAATTCCGTCCCTCGGAAATTTTTTGCTTGACCGAAGAAAGTTGGGAATCACCAACTTCCTTTTCAAAAACGTGAGTGTCAGAAGAGACCTCTATTTTGCCGTCCGAATTCTCCTCCTTCGGTTGATTTTGCTGATTATTTTCATCCATAACTAATAACTAAAATACAAGATATTCAATGATTTGGGCAAAAATATAATCAAATAGACCTAAAAACAAGGCGACAAAAAAAGAGATAGCAACAACAACGAGAGTAAAAACCAAAGTTTGTCGTCTGGTCGGCCAGCTGACATGCTTCAACTCGCCTTTGGTATCTTTGACATAATTTAATACTCGCTTCATAAAATCTTTAAAAAAAGCCCTGACGGGCGTAGCCCAATACTACGCCCTTATGAAATTAAAGTCAATAAAACAACTCACTTTATCTCATAGGTGATATGAACTTGAGAGATAATCTTGTTCTCACCGGCAGGAATTCCAGGAACAGGCATTGCTTCTGATTTTAATACGGCCTCATTCATAAAATCGCCGCCTAAACCATACGGATAAAAATCTCCGGATTCAGAAAAATTCACCATTCTCACTAATTTTACTCCCAGGTCCCGGCTCAAATCCTTAGCTTTTTTCTGGGCTTCTTCTATTGCCATTTTTCTGGCTTTGGCTTTATGACTTTCTTTGTTATCAACCAAGAAATCCGGACCGGAAATATTTGAAACATTTGCTCCGCCTAAAACAGAGATTATTTCTCCAACCTTGTCCAAGTTACGAATTTTTAAAGAAATTGAATGGCTTAATTCATAGCCAACCAAAACTCTTTCATTTGAGGGAATTCGGTAGCCAGAAACAAAGTTCGCGTATTCATAACGCGGAGAAAGATTATAGCCAGTGGTTTTAATATCTTTTTCTTCCAGTCCTTTCTGTTTTAATTCACCTAAAAGAGAGTTCATCTTTTTAGTAACTGCCGCTTGGGTTTCAGAAGCAGTTGCCTTCTCTTCAGTAATAGAAAAAGACACTGTGGCAACATCAGGTACGGCAAAGACTTCCCCTGTACCAGAAACAGAAATTACATTTTGCGGATAAACCCCCGAACCAATATAACGAAAATCCTTTAAATCGCTTATAACCCTAACGACCAAAAACAATGACAATAAGACAGCGACCAAACTTGCTGCCTTGAAAAACTTGTTTAATTCTGGACTGCTCATAATTTTTATAGTTTAAACTAAATAATAATCACCTAATCATCTTATCAAATCTTTCTCTTGTAAGCGATAAGCAGAGATTAAATTTTCAAAAAGCGCCGAAACAGTAAGCGGTCCAACCCCGCCAGGAACCGGAGTTATCGCCTCAACAATATCCTTAACCGCTTCAAAATCAACGTCGCCGACAATTTTTCTGCCAGAAATCTCTTCCTCAAGCTTACCGGTTGGTAAAGAATTTATGCCGACATCAATAACAATCTGGCCCGGAGACACAAATTTCTCATCAACAAAATTCGGCTGACCGATTGCTACGACCAAGATTTCCGCCTGTCGGCTAATTTCAGAAAGATTTTCTGTTTTTCTGTGAGACACAGTGATTGTCGCGTCACGATTCAAAAAAGCCAGCGCAATCGGTTTGCCGACAAGAGCCGACCGGCCGATAATAACCACTCTCTTTCCGCTCAAAGAAATCTCAAAAAAATCCAAAATATTCAAAACACCCTTGGCAGTGGCCGGAATAAATCCACCAACCTCTTTATTCCAAAGCTTTTTTAAATTCACAGACGAGAGGCCGTCCACATCTTTTTGACAATCAATTTCATCAAAAAAACTGCTGGAACCTAAATGACTTGGCAATGGCAATTGCAATATAATTCCGTGAAAATTTCTATCAACATTCACTTTTTTGAGTTCTCTTGCCAGACTTTCTTGATCAATGCTGTCCGCAAAACGGAAATGCTCAACCTGCGCGCCTATTTGTTCGGCAAACTCTTTTTTCTTTTTTATATAAAGTGTAGACTCGGGATTATCGCCAACTTGGAAAATCGCAAGTTTTGGGGGTTTGGAAAAACCAGCAATCTCTTCCGTAAGTTTGTTTTTTATTCGCAAAGCCACTTTTTTACCATCAAGGATTTTTGTCATTTTTTGAATATACAACGAAAATCAAAATTACTCCACAGAAAAAACCCCAGCGATTGGGGCTTGTAGTCAGTTAGGAGTCCTGACGATGAAGTAGTTGCCGACGCCGTAGACCTGCGGCTGATGAGGTTCCAACCGCTTCTTTGTCTCGAGAAGGTGCAGATGGTAGCCGTCTTTTTTATCACAGATTGAGACGGCGATAATTTCATCGTTATTCCCGGTAACAAAGAAGTGCCACCAAAGTCCGGAAGGAAGTGCTGGCAATTTGTTTTCCCCCACGATCCAGCGAATCTGTTGGGGAGACAAAACCAGTTTCTGTCTGATGTGCCTCTCACCTCCGGCTGCCCGGACAATGGCTTGCATGTTTAGATTGACCGTCAAACGGCGCGCTTCCGCTCTTGTTGACTCCGTAGCAACATTTGGCACACCAAACCGGTCAATTCCCGAAGCCTGCTTGAACGGAGAACTTCGGTCTTCTTCCTTGACCAAGAACGGGTGGGTGTCCACCAATTCAAGTGGCGGGATCTCGAACGATCCCCGTACCTGCTGGAGCGCCCGAAAACCTCGCCCTGGCCTGGTCGGCAACGCCAACCTATTGTCAGAATCCATCTCGCCCCCTTCTGCCGGTTTCCGGCTGAAATTTCCACGAGCTAGCACAAAACAATCCGGATAAAATTTTATCAAGACTTAAATCAAATTCCAAATCCTAGGTGTTAAAAATCGCCTCGGTCTTGCTTAAGAATGTTTTCAGAAAAGTTACTTCTTAAAGAAGAGGTGGTAGAGATTGAGCGGAGATTCTTAAACTCGCCACGAACAGATCCGGTAACCACTGGCGAGATTAAAATACCTGTGTTTGGTCCCTCTTCGCTGACAGAAATATCTTCTGAGCCAGTATCAGAAAATTCAATTCTAATCGGCAGTTTGTGACTGGCCTCCAAAAGCATTTTAATTTCACTTGCCGATCTGAAAACCGAATCAAAAACTTCTATCGCCTCTCTGTTGGATTTTATTTCAAACAAAACTCGGCCTTCCTCCAATTCACCTCTTATCTGACTTAATCTTTTACCAAAATTATCGTTGACTATTTTTTGTCTCTTTATCAAAATTTCAGCATCATCAACCGCCTTTTCAGCCCTAGCCAACTTGATTTTTGCGGTTTCCGACAAATCATTGGGTGCTCCTTCTATATCAACTTCTGGTGCAATTGAGCGCTCCATGGTGATGCTAGCTAGATTTTCTTTGGCTCTGGGAGCAACAGACGCAACTTCTCCAACAACAACTTCGAGACTTGAGAGGATTCTCTCGTTAGCGCTCAAAGATATTTCAAGTTGGTCCTGCAAAATCGCCACCTTTTCGTTTTCTCCCATATTTTTCAGAACACCAACATAGTTTTTTATATTTTCAACATGTTTTTCCAACCGGCTCTCAACAATCTCTATAGCTTCTGGTGAAAGACGCCCTGCGGCAATAACTGATTGAGTCTCTTGTAATCTCTTTCCAACTAATTTAACTTCCCGAGTAGCTTTAGCGGCAGTTGAGAAATCAAAAGACCCAGCCAGACGCTCGTTGAATTCGGTTTTGACAGGATATAACAAGTCTCCGGGTACTGCTCTACTAGCCGCTGCCATAACCCCGCCTCCGCTCAAAACAAAAATCAAAAGTGCGGCAAACGAAACCGCCAAGCGTGGTTGCGACAAATACCAAAACCACTTTTGAGCAAAAAGCTGTTTATCCAAACCCCCCCTTAGACTTATCAAATTTATTTCCGAAATAATTCTATTTTTCAGGAGATTTTTTTCATCTTCTGATAGATGAATATTATTAAACTCTGAAAAAATTTTTTGAAATTTGTCTTCCATATTATTCTAAAGTATCCATTTTCTCTTTAAGTTTTTTCATCGCTCTATTTAAGCGAACCGAAGCGGCGTTTTCTTTGATATTTAAAACATCTGCAATCTCCGAGGGTGAGAGACCATCAAGAAATCGCCAGATAATAATTTCTTTGTCTTTCTCGCTAAGCTCGTTAATTAAATCTTTAACCCTTGAAAACTCGGCGTTTTCTAAAATCTCATCTTTCGCTTCGGAGAAATCAAAACCTTTTTCGGAAAGTTGGTCTAAAGAAACATTCTTACCTTGCCGGTAATAATCTATAATCAAATTACTAGCCACCCTATAAAGAAAGGTTTTTATGTTACGGACTTCCTTGCCGGAAGAAATATACTTCCAAGTCCGAACAAAAGTCTCTTGAACCAAATCTTCGGCTTTTTCTTTATCCGACACCTTGAAAAAACAGTGTCGAAAAAGAGCATCGACGTGTTCGTCATAGGATTTTATAAATTCCTGTTTTGCTCTTTCTAAAGGTTCCATAATAAAGACGAAAAATAAAGAAAGTTCTTACCCACAAAAATCTGATTTTTAAATTCTAACAAATCAAGAAAACAAAGCGGTGCGCTTTGTGAACACCCCTAGTGATAGTCAGACCGACTGTTTTGGAGAGCCCGAACCTTTTGCACCGCTTCTTCCCCAGTTATAGCCCCCTCCTTAAAATTCTTTATGATTGAATTTATAATTGAATTCTCCTGATCAACTGCTCCCGTTTGCATAATCTGGCTTCTAATCACTTCAATTTCTGTCAGCGGATCAGGTCTTTTTTCATATTCATTTATCATTGATTCAAAATTCATATTTTTGGGGTGCCTATCGGGAATCGAACCCGAATTGCAAGTTCCACAAACTTGAGTGTTAACCGTTACACCATAGGCACCATTATTCAATCTTCAATACTTCGGAGCGGTTTCTTTGACTCCAGACAAGTGATTTGCCAACCGCGCCAGTGCATAAAGTAAGCTAGACAACCTGTTGAGAAAAGATTTTGTGTCGGCGGAAATTTTTACTTCACCCACCTCCTCTCCCGCCACCACTCTCCTCTCGGCTCTCCTTGCTAAAGTTCTAGCGACATCCAACATCGCCGCCTGCTCCGAACCTCCGGAAATAAAAAAACTTGTTATCGGTGGTAATTCTTTTTCAATTGAGTTGATAATGTCTTCCATCTGCCTGACCTTGTCTGCGGTAATATTTTTCGGAGCGCCGGCAACCTCCGCTTGGACAATGAAGAGGTTTTCTTGGGCGTCGTGAATTATCTCGGCAAAATTTCTTTGAGCTAACTTCAAGTCACTAGTTTTAACCTTGCAAAGACCGAGAAAGGAATTAATTTCATCCAAAGAGCCGAGGGCTTCAGCTACCGCTGAATTTTTTGAGATTCTAGTGCCCGGCGGACAACTGTATGTTTTTGTTGTACCGTCGTCACCTTTTCCTGTAAAAAGTGCCATATTTTTAGCGTTTTAGCATTCAGTTTAAAACCAATGCTATAAGTCACTTTAACAAAAATACGGAAAATAATCTACGAGCGGTGCTGTAATTACAAGACTCGCGAGAGTCTTTTTTTAAGAGGCAACGGATTAACTAAGATATGAGGTGAACAATAAGTACAACAAGCGCAACTACAAGTAGTGCGTGGATAAAATTGCCTCCCACCTTAAAGCTAAACCCAAGAAGCCAGAGAACAAACAAAGCGATAATTATTGTCCAAAGCATATTATTTATGTGCGGTTATATATTTTCTTAAGCTTAAGAAGACCCCGATGTGCTTGGACGGCAACAGCATTTCTCGACTGCCCTGTAATAAGAGATATTTCTTTAAGTGAGAGATCTTGCGCATATCTCATTCGCATTACTTTCTCGTATTTTTCCGGTAGATATTGGATCAAAAGAATTGCCGCCTTGCTATCAAAAGTAGTGGCCACACGTTCTGAATCATCAAAACCCGGCTCAAATCCTTTTTCAAGAAGAACGTCAAGAGAAGATGTTTTACGCTTACGGTATTCATCAATAATCAGATGATTAAGGATGTGATAAAGAAACGGCTTCATTAAATCAATCTTTCCTCCCTTAACTAAATATATCCAAGTCTTCATGAAGGTATCTTGGACCAAATCTTGGCTAGTTTTTTGATTATTTACTTTGAAAAAAGCGTATGAGTTCATTCTTTTCTCATAGTCATTGTGCGCTGAGGTCAGTATTCCCTCTCGCTCGACTTTGCTTCGGGGTCATCATATAAATTAAGCCGAGTGCAGAAGAGTTCCATTACAAGACTATTACAGAGTTTCGGTGGTTTTTGGAAGTATCTATATTTTAAGGGCCCATATGGCCTTATTGGAGAGACCTGTCTCTTATTACAGAAACATTACAAAAGCGCCAGAGACAATAAGGGAGTACTTAGATTTTAAGTATAGCACTTCAGACATCTTATAGCGAGTCTTTGTAAGAATACAGATTTTCTAGCGGCATTTGCTGTATGGAAAATAATGAAATTGAAAATAAAAATATGGAAGAGAGCAAAAAACTCGCAGAGCAGGCGCGGATCACGATCGGTCCTGATTTTATAAATCATTTCTGGGAAAAAAGCTGGACATACATCAAGACGGTGGTTGATGTTGTGCGTGAGCCGGTTTTAATCCTAGATAAAAATTTTCACGTAATGGCAGCTAATGAATCTTTCTACCGAGTGTTTCAGGTTGAAGCAAAAGATACTGAACAAAAAAACGTGTATGAATTGGGAAACGGTCAGTGGAATATTTCCTCTTTACGAAAACTACTCGAGGATATTTTGCCTAAAAACACATTTTTTAAAGGATTTGAGGTCACTCACGAATTTCCTTCGATCGGACAAAAAACGATGATTCTAAACGCCCGACAAATTCATGTGGAAGAAGATACCGATTTTCCTCCAATCATACTTCTTGCCATAGAAGATGTTACAGAAATAATGGGTGTTGCCGAAATGCTCGCACGCCACACAAAACGTTTTGAAATACAAACAGGAGAACGTATAGAGAAGTTGGAAGTTTATATCAAAAAACTAGAGAGAAAAGTCAACGAACTTAAAAGTAATCCTAAAAAATCATAAAAATCTTCTGTAATCACGTCTGTAATGATGTCTAGTGCGAAGCGGCATTATCTGTAGGGATTATACATAAAAGGTCGATTGTGTAGGACACCTCAATAATCTCTAAAATTTAATCTAAAAAAACTATATGAACAAAAAAATAACTCTACAAAAAAACTCATCGCGCGTAAATATTCTCTTCAGCGTAATGTTGATGGCAACACTTATTTTCTCAATCTTCGGAATTAAAAGTGTGTATGCTGCCATTACTAGCCAATTAGATATTGGTGATAGCGGCTCACAAGTTACCGAACTTCAAACATATCTATCAACAAATGTGAGCATCTATCCTGAAGGTTTAGTTACTGGATATTTCGGCCAGCTTACCAAGGCGGCAGTAGAAAGATTCCAAACAGCGCAAGGGATTGTCTCTCAAGGAACGCCGGCAACAACCGGTTATGGTCGTGTCGGACCACAGACAATAGCAAGGATCAATAGTCTTATGGGTTCTGGAGGTTCTGCTGGGGGAAATCAAACATCTTGGGACACTTCGCCAAGATTGAGCAACCCTACAGTTCAACACACAAATACAAGTGCAACCTTCGCGTGGACAACCAACGAGCCAACTCAAGGTCAGGTCTATTGGAGCAATATGCCTCTTCAACTCAATGAGGCAACAGGGCACCGCCAACAGCCATACGTAAGTGGAGCACTTGCAACTAATGCTAGCGGCATGCAAACCAACCATGCGGTTACGGTTTCAAACCTGCAAGCAGATACTACATATTACTACCTCGTCCGAGGTGTTGATAATGTAGGGAACATGAGTATGGTATGGCCAAGTCACTTTCGCACCAATCAATAATTGATTCGGCAAGTGAAATAAAAAATCACCGCCTGAGGATCGGTGATTTTTTATACAAAATTATTTCTTAACACTTAATCAATCTTCAGATTTCCAAAATCGTTGAGTTTGATTATGGTGTCTCTATTTTACCAAGCTCGCACCTATTTCCAAAATCGCTGAATGAATCAGCCCCGCCACCGCCTCGCTTCACTCGGCAACCCCAAAAAGAAAAAATGTTCCTTGCTTTTTTGATTTTTCGCGAGGGTGATTTTTTCTAAAAATGGAAAGGACATTTTTCTTTTTGGGGTTCTGCCCTCCAAGTATTCAGGCAGTGTGGCGGGGCTTCAATGCGGACGAGGCAAAGCAAAACTATCTTTGCGGGATGAAATGGATTTGCTTTGCCTCGGCTCTTTTTTCTGCGGGGATTTTGTATCCGCCGCGCAGGAGTGTGCGGGAGGAATGCGCGGCGGGTTTTTCGAGATTAAAAATGACTTCTATCCGAGCAGGGATTTAAA
>BOKC01000001.1 GCA_016860785.1 Patescibacteria group bacterium | reverse complement strand
GGGGGAGGAGACGCGAGAAAAATGCAAGGAAGTTTTTGGGTTTGCCGCGCGCGTCCTCGCGCGCGTTGAGGCGCTTCCAGCGCGATCGGGGCGTACTTGGCGGGTTCAAGCCACCACACACGCGGCGCGTGCGAAGTCAGTCAGGGTTCTGCTGGAAGTGGGTTCGGACTTTTTGATACAATGACCACCCAAAGAAACATCGGCGAAATTAGAAATGCGGAGCGATTTTGCGGAAGAAGTTTCCATTTTCATCACTTAGTCAGATGAATTTCAAAGTCGTGCTATACAATCATTTTATACAAACTTGGTCTAGCTTTATTTAACCCCACCTTCGTGATCAATAGGGTGTGGATAGTTTTGTGCACCCGTTCCCGTCCTATAAGGTGGATTTTTGTTTTAAAACTATTAAAAAATAAAGTTATTATCAAAAACTATGATTACTCGACCAATCAAAACTCGTGTTTTCCAAGAGGGTGATGGCTTCTGCCGGAATTGACGAATCAAATGCAAATGGTAAGTTAATTTTATTACCAAAAGACAGTTTTAAGACAGCTCGCGATCTTCGCAACAAATTACGGAAACATTACAACATTAGACATCTCGGTGTTTTGATTACCGACAGCCGCACGATCCCGCTCCGAGCGGGTGTAACCGGTGTTGCTATCGGATACGCGGGTTTTCGTGGTGTGAAAAGTTATCGTGGTACACCCGATATTTTTGGGCGAAAATTTAAATTTTCTAAAACTAATGTTGCTGACAGTCTTGCTACGGCCGCGGTGTTCGTCATGGGCGAAGGGAATGAGCAACAACCTTTGGCAATTATTGAAAAAATACCTATTGAATTTTGTGATAAAATTCACTGCAAGGAACTACATATTGACATCCGAGAAGATATGTACCGACCCCTCTTTTCTAAATATTTTTGAAAATCTATGAAAATCACAAAATTTGGACATTGTTGCTTTTTGATTGAAGAAAACGGAGTCAGAATTTTGACCAACCCCGGCACTTACTCAACACAACAGAGCGAAGTGAAGAATATTGATTTCGTGCTAATCACGCACGAACACGCCGACCATTTTCATATTGATTCACTAAAAGCACTTTTGAAAAATAATCCGCAAGCAAAAGTTATTACCAATAAAAGTGTTGGTGCACTTTTAGAAAAAGATAATATTGCTTTCAGTGTAGTTGAAGACGGTCAAAATTTTGATGCAAACGAAGTTTTGATAGAGGGCTTTGGCGAAAATCATGCCCTCATGCACACTTCAATTCCGCCAATTCAAAATACTGGCTACTTCATCGCTAACAAACTTTTCTATCCGGGAGACGCTTTCACGAATCCAGGAAAACAAGTTGAGGTTTTAGCTTTGCCTGTGGCAGGGCCTTGGATGAGATTGTTAGAAGCGATTGACTATGCCCTTGAAATCAAACCGAGAACTTGTTTTCCTGTACATGAGGGCATTTTGAAACAACCCGGCTCTACACACGCAATACCGCCAAAAGTTTTAGAGCCAAAAGGTATAAAATTCGTGAATCTAGAAATTGATAAGGAACACGAATTTTAATAGCCGTTGTTTTTTAAAAAAGGTTTGCGCAAATATACTGTCCAATTCGGGCCCGTAGTAAAGTGGTATTACGCAGCATTCGCATTGCTGAAGCAGGAGTTCGATTCTCCTCGGGTCCATCAAAATTAGATGGTTAGTACAAAAACCTACCTATTTTTTAAAGCCAGGGTTAAGAGGTGGTCTAAAAAATCTGACAGATTAGAACCGGCAGCCCTTACCGATTTTGGGAAAAGCGATTCTAATGTTAGACCGGGCAGAGTGTTGGTTTCCAGAACGTAGATATTATCGTCATCGTCAATAATCATGTCTGTTCTAGAATAATGTTTTAGATTTAGTGCCTTATGGGCTAAGATTGCAACATTTTTTATTTCTTCGATTAAATCTTCTGGTAATTCAGCCGGACAAATCTCTTCTGTTGTTCCACTGTATTTTGCTTGATAGTCAAAAAAATCTGAATTTGTAGGTCGAATTTCAATAGGAGGCAGAGCAAAAATTTGATTTTGATTTACACCCTCTATTACTCCGCAGGTAACCTCAATTCCCTCAACACACCGCTCAATCAAAGCAATTTCAGAATACTCAAAGGCGTTCCAAATTGCTTCAGAAAAATTTTCCAAAGAGTCTGTAATATTAACTCCCAAAGACGATCCGCCTGGAGATGGTTTGACAACAATCGGTTTGGGTAAGTGAGAAAAAATTTCAAAAACTTTCAAATAACTGGCTTCTGATTTCTTTAGAACTTCGGCTTCTGGAATCTTTAAACCAACTTCTCCGAAAATCTTTCTAGAAAAAACCTTGTTCATTGCCAAAGCTGAAGAAAATGAGTTTGAGCCGGTATATGGAATCTTAAAGTGTTCAAAAATCTTTTGCACTTTCCCATCTTCGCCATATTCTCCATGTAGAGCATTAAAAACCACGTCCAAATGTTTTAAGATTTTTTCCGGTTGGTAAGGTAATCCGTGGTGATGCCAAATCCCGTTTTTGTCTATGAAAATATCAATCGGATGATATTTTGTCGGCAGATTTTCTAAAACTGTATTGCCAGTTTTAAGAGAAATTTCATATTCGCCAGATGGTCCACCGCGCAAAACGCCAACTCTAATTTTCCCAATCTTTGACATAATTACTATTATATCAGTTGAAAAACAAATAGCATTAATAGAAAAGCGATATGGATCTTCAATTAATTTTGTCTCTCAATTTTTTATGAAAAGATAAGGCGAAACGATGAGCTTCTTGATTGATGAGAAGAATCTCTTTTTGCCGATTACCAATCGTCTTTCTATCCCCGAGGATTTGTTTCGGTTTGTGTTTTTTGTCTTTAACAACTGAAACTACCGGAATGAATAAATCTTTTTTTCTTAAAATCTTTTCTGCTACGTTTTTTTGAGCTATTCCGCCATCAACGCAGACAAGATTTGGCATCTGCCATTCGGCGTGGTTAAATCTTCTATCGATAATTTCAGATAGAGCTGATGTGTCTCCTCCTTCTGTTTTTTTTATTTTAAATTTTCTGTACTGACTTTTTTTGAAAATTCCTTCTTCAAGAACAACCATCACACCAACCATAAATGTCCCTGAAATATGTGCCACGTCATAAGATTCTATCCGAAAATTCCCTTGGTCTGCACCACTTTCATCCAAATTCTTCAGTAAGGCAATGTCTTGTATGTGTTTTAAAGCAAATATTTTGTTTCTCAACTCCCCCGCTTTTTCAAAATTGAGTTTTTTGACTTCGCCACGCATCTCTTTTTCTAGATTAAAAATAATTTGTTTTTTCTTACCCTCAAGGAAGAGTTTTAGATGACTAATTGTTTTTTGATAGTCAGATTTGTTTTGGTTTGGAGCCAAGCCTATTTCTTTGTAAAATCTTTCACCTTGGGTGTTTTTTGTGTCGCTCGAGTAGAAAGGAAAGATTTTTCTAAGAATTCTCAAGGCCTCTTTTAATTGGTTTCCGTGGGGGAAAGGACCGAAGCTAGCCATTAGGGTATAGGGTTTAGGGTCTAGGGCGAGTTCTTTTTGGCGGATGGTGAGAATTCTAGGGAAATCTTCGTCGGTTATCACAATATAATTCCAACTCCTGTCATCTTTTTCTTGAGTATTGTATTTCGGTTTGTATTTTTTAATTAAATTGGCCTCTAAGATAAGCGCCTCAAGGACAGAATCGGTTTTTTGATACTTTATATTTTTTATTTCCTCAACCATCTTGGCAATCAAAGGGCCGCGAGAAAATAATAAGTTTCTATTAAAATAACTTCTTACCCTGTTCCGAAGAGACGTGGCTTTACCAATATAAAGAATTTTTTCGTCTTCCGTTTTACCTCCTCCCTCTGAAAATAAATAAACACCAGGAGAATCCGGCAAGTTTTTTATTTTTTTAGCAAGCAAAGGATTCATTTTGCTATTTGAAGACATTCGTTATGAATTATTTTTTCTTTAGAGTTTTTCTCAAATATTCTCCGGTATAGGAATTTTTAGATTGAGCAATTTGTTCAGGTGTGCCTTTGGTAACAATTTCACCACCTCTGTCTCCACCTTCCGGCCCCATATCAATAATGTAGTCAGAGTTTTTTATGAAATCCATATTGTGTTCGATTGTTACGACGGTGTTACCCTTATCAACCAATTTTTGAAGAATCTCAACAAGTTTTTTTACATCTTCGTAATGTAAGCCGACCGTCGGCTCGTCTAAAAGATAAATTGTTTTGTATAAATCGGGCCGAAAAAGTTCGGAAGAAATCTTTACTCTCTGTGCTTCCCCACCAGAAAGCGTGGTAGCAGATTGACCAAGCTCTAAATAGCTCAAGCCAACCTCGTCCATAGTTTTCAAACGGTCGTAAACTCCCGGAATATCTTTGAAAAAATCAAGCGCTTCTTCTATTGTCATCTTTAGGACGTCATATATATTTTTTTTCTTATATTTAACATCAAGAGTTTCTTTCATAAACCGACGGCCGTTGCACACATCACAAGTGACATAAACAGTCGGCAAAAACTGCATTTCAACCTCTATGGTTCCATTACCCTGGCAAGCTTCACAACGACCACCTTTGACATTGAAAGAGAAACGGCTAGGTTTCCAACCGCGGACTTTAGCTTCGGAAGTTTCGGCGAAAAGCTCGCGGATAAAAGTCCATGCGCCGGTATAAGTCGCTGGGTTAGAGCGCGGGGTTCGACCAATCGGTGACTGGTCTATTAAAATTGCTCTGTTTAGATATTCTGTACCAGTAAAAGACTGACAATTAAAAATTTCTGTGCTTCTGTATCTACGATCAAACCTAGCTTGTAAATTTTTATGGAGAATTTCGTAAAGTAGAGACGATTTGCCGGAGCCCGACAGACCGGTTATTACCACAAATTTACCGAGAGGGATTTCAGCATTTAAATTTTTTATGTTAAAAACTTTTCCACCTTTTATTATTATTTTGCCTTTTTCTGCATCCCGTCTTTTTTCCGGAACCGAAATTTTGTTATCACCTCTCAAGTAATCAAGGGTCAGAGAATTATTTTTTCTGCTAGCTGACGAATTTGCTTCGGTCAATAATTTTTCCAAAAAACCAGAGACCACCACTTCTCCACCATGAATTCCAGCTCCCGGACCAATATCAACAATGTAATCTGAAGAATAAATAGTATCTTCGTCGTGTTCAACGATTATTATTGTGTTACCAAGGTCTCGAAGTTCGGCCAAAGTTTTTACCAGTCGATTGTTGTCGTGAGCATGTAGGCCAATTGTTGGTTCGTCTAAAACATAAAGTGCGCCGACCAGACCAGACCCGAGTTGGCTTGCCAAGCGAATTCTTTGCGCTTCCCCGCCGGAAAGCGTTCCGGCTCGCCTGTCTAAAGTCAGGTATTCAATTCCGACATTAATCATAAATTTCAGACGAGAGACTATTTCTCTGATTGCAACTTCAGAAATTTCTTTTTCTTTCTTGTTAAGTTTAATATTTCCAAAAAATTCATCTGCTTCGGAAATTGAAAGACTACCGATTTCAACTATATTTTTTCCGGAAATCAAGACCTTTAAGGCCTCCTTTCTCAATCTTGAACCATTACAATTTGGACAAGGTTCAGAACCCCAATAATGTTTGGTACCAAGACCATTGCAATCTTGGCAAGCTCCATAAGGAGAATTAAAAGAAAACATTCTCGGTTCTATTTCTGGATACGAATAACCGTCTGAAGGACAAGAGAATTTAGTAGACCAAACGAACTCTTCTTTTTCTGTCTTTCCAAAATTAAAAATTATTTTTACAAGACCGTCTGATTCCTCAAGCGCTTTCTCCAAATCCTCTCCCAATCTTTCTTGCCAGTCCTTGTTTGTCGGAACTGACAAGGACAAATCGGAAAATTTAATCTCGTCAACAAGAATATCGATATCGTGCTTTTTATTTTTGGAGAGAATAATTTGTTGCCTTAGACTTTTTAATTGCCCATCAATTGAAACTTTTGAATACCCTCTACCTAAGAGGTCGTAGAGTAGTTGGTAATACTCACCTTTTCGCCCTCGAACAACCGGAGAGTATATTTCGAGTGTAGATTCTTTTCCTGATTTTGTGATTTTTTCCCGTATTTTTTTAACAATTAAATTTTTTATCTCTTCACGTGACATTTTTTCAATCTCTTTTCCGCAGATTAGACAATGCGGTCGGCCGATTCTGGCAAACAAAATTCGCAGGTAATCATAAATTTCGGTCATAGTCGCAACCGTTGAACGCGGATTTCCGGAGCGAAATTTCTGGTCAATAGAAATAGCCGGAGACAGGCCCGAAATCTCATCAACATCAGGTTTGGGCATTATTCTCAAAAATTGTCTGGCATAGGGAGAAAGGGATTCTATGTAACGCCTCTGCCCTTCGGCAAAAATCGTATCAAAAGCCAAAGACGATTTGCCGGAGCCCGACAGACCGGTTATCACGGTTATCTTGTTTCTCGGCATTTCTACCGTGATATTTTTTAAATTATGAGTTCTAGCGCCACGCACTATTATCTTGTCTCCTGAATTTTTTTGCATAAAACAAGCAATAAAACCCCCTTTCTTAACTTACTAGGGGTATTAAAGTTTATACTAACACAATACTAACTCATCTCCAATCTAGATTTTTTGTTTTTCAAAAAGAACGTTTTGAATTTCTTTTACGATATCGTCTAAAACTACAGTCGCTTTTGTCAAAAATCGGTCGGCGCCCATAGCTCTTGTTCTTTCTATTTCGTTATTTTGAGTGAAGTTTGAGAGAATGATGACCGGAATATCTTTTAATTTATTATTTGATTTAACCGCTTTCAAGACATCAAAACCGCTTATTCCGGGAAGTAAAAGATCTAGCAAAATAACGTCCGGCTGGTCTTGTTCTAAAACTTTCAGAGCTTCTTCGCCAGTTCTTGAAAAAAGCAATTGGCTTTTTTGTTGAGAGAGTTTTCTGGCAATTAAATCGCTCAAAAATTGATTATCTTCAACCCACATAATCTTTCTACCCTCCAAAACATTTTTGCCATCCTTTTTGCCGGTTTTTAACAGTTGGATTTTAACTTTTGATACTAATTCATCGGCGCTGAATTGTGATTTGACTATATAATCTCTAACCCCAAGATCTAAAACCCGCCTTATCTCATCAACGTCTCCAGAGGGTGATATTGTAATCACGGGAATTTGTCGCAAGTCTTGTCTTGCATTTTTTTCTTCCAAGACCTTGAAAGGGTTAATGGTTTTAAGACTGATATCCAGAATTACAAGATCAGGTTTGAAGTTCTCCATCTGTGAGAGCGCTATTCTGGCATTGTTTATAAACAATGTCTCAAAACCTTCCTTCTTTATTTTTTCGTTTATAACATTGCCAAGAAAGAGGTCTTCTTCCAAAACAATTAAAATTTTTTCTGCCATAGTTTTATTTTACAACTTTTTGAGCGGGAGGAACAGGGCTTATGGGGATTTCTAATATAAATTTAGTTCCTTTGCCATCTTGACTTTCAAAATTGATTGAACCGCCGTGCTGTTCAATCAAACTTTTGACTATAAAAAGTCCGAGTCCAGTTCCACCTGGTTCAAGTTTTACAGCGTTTGAGGCTCTGAAAAACTTTCTAAAGAGATTAGCTTGTTCTTCTTTAGGGATTCCAATACCTTCGTCAGAAATTAGTGCTAAAACTTTGTCCCCAACCTTATTCAAACTAAGGGCGATCGTAATTTTTCCACCTTTTTTTGAATATTTAACCGCGTTTTCAATCAAATTCTGGAAAACGGCGCGAATTTTTTGTGGATCAACCTTAACTTTTGGTAAGTTTTTTTCTTTTTGAATCTCAATTTTTATGTTTTTGTTTTCAATAACGGAGTGGAAGTCTGGGAGCACATTATCTAGCAAATCAGTCAGATTTATTTCAACTGGAGAGAAACCACCGGCACCGGCGTCAATCCTTTCAGAACCGAGCATGTCATGTATCAAACTTATGATTCTTTCATTGCTCTCGTAAGCTTTCATTATCAAAGCTCTTTGGTCGCTTGTTAAAACCCCTTCATTGCCTCTCAACAAAGTATCGAGTGTCCACTTGATAGCCGAAAGTGGAGTTCTTAATTGATGGGCAACAGTTGAGACGAACTCCCTTTTTTCTTGGTCAAGACGTTCGACTTCTTCGGTTTCCTTTTTTAATTCTAAATCTTGCCGTATTAAGCGCCTAGCAAATTTGTTGTATTCTTCGTTCAATAGACGCAACTTTTCGGACTGAAGTTCGGCTTGTCTTCTTCCTTCAATAATCTGATACTCTCTTTTTTTCAAAGCTGAAGACAGGTAGCCGGATAATGAGCCGACAATAAAATAAACAGCCGAAATAACTATTGAGGTTGAAAGCATCACTAAAAGTTCGTCATACTCAACAATCTCACGTCCGGAGTAACCATAAATTTTTTGGGCAATTCCAAAATACGAAAGAAAAATCATCCCGTTGACTAAAACAGCGGAAACAAAGGCCACAAAGAGCGAACCGATTGGACTGAACAGAATTATTGAGGAAACAATTGGAATGAAGAAAAATATTGATGAGATGCTCTCGATCCCCCCAGAGAAATGGAAGATGAATAAAAAGAAAACAAGTTCTGCCATAATTTGCCCGAATCCGAGATAATTTATTCTTTTGGTCTGGTTTTTCATTTCCAGCTGTTTGGCAGTCAACCAAAAAACCGCATTGACCAAAATAAAAATAGAAAATAAGAGGAGCATTACCGGTAGTGGGAATACTGCATCGCCGACCGGATCGAGTCTGGACAAAAGTCCCATAACAAAAATCGCCGGGGCGTAAAACCACCTCGCCGAAATCAACCATTTGTTTGATTCAAACTTGTTACTGTGAATTAGTCGGATCGCCATGTCTTTAAATTATAGCAAGCAAAAAGATAAAAACTTACAAATACACTGGGGATATAAAATTATTTTTCTCCTCTTCCCAAGAGAATTTTTATAAAACACCTGTGGAGAAAAAAATTACTCCAGTGACCAAACAAATTATTCAGTTGTATCTTAATAAAAAGATAAAAATTTTAACTGAACAAAAATCACTTAATAAAAAAGATTATAAATTTTTTTCTTAAGTCACTTTTTCTTCGATTCTTTTATGAGGAAGGCGACTTCATCACGAATGATTGCAGCGGTTTCAAAATCTAAATTCTTAACCGCCTCGTTCATTTGTTTTTCTTTCTCTTTCAATATTTTCTTGATGCCACCTTTATAAACTTCCCTATCAAGAGAAGCTAAAGAATCAGCAGCTTTTTGGTGGCGGTTTCTTATGTCTTCTGTAATGTCTCTAATTTTTTTGATCACGGTCTTTGGAATTATTTTGTGTTTTTTATTGTATGAAATTTGAATCTCTCTTCTTCTGTTTGTCTCACTGATAGCCCTATTCATTGAATCTGTTAGCTTGTCGGCGTAAAGAATCACTCGACCTTTTACATTTCTTGCCGCCCGACCAATTATCTGTATCAAGGAAGTTTCGCTTCTTAGAAAACCCTCTTTGTCTGCATCTAGAATCCCAATTAATTCTACTTCTGGTAAATCAAGACCTTCACGTAAAAGATTTACTCCAACCAAACAGTCAAAGTCTCCTTTTCTAAAATTCGTCAAAATTTCAATTCTCTCCAAAGTTTTTATGTCGCTGTGCAAATATTCCGATTTGATTTTCTTTTCTTTCAAAAACTGACTCAAATCCTCGGCCATTTTTTTGGTCAAAGTGGTCACCAAAACCCTCCCACCGCCCTTCACGACTTTCTCGGTATCCTTGATAAAATCATGAATTTGTCCGGGATATCCTTTTTTTCCGTTTATTGGCCTAACCTCAACAGCAGGATCAATAAGACCAGTTGGGCGGATTATTTGCTCAACAACTTGACGACTGTTTTTTTTCTCAAACTCTCCCGGCGTAGCAGAAGTAAAAATTGCTTGGTCGATTCTTCCTTGAAATTCTTCAAAAGTCATTGGGCGATTATCTTTGGCTGAAGGCAAGCGAAAACCGTGCTCTATCAAAACCTTTTTTCTGGCGGCATCACCTGATTGCATTCCAGCGATTTGTGGCAAAGTAACATGTGATTCGTCTATAATTATCAGAAAATCTTTATTTTTACGACCAAATACAAAATAATCAAGCAGAGTAAATGGGGGTTTGCCCGGCTCTCGGTTTTCAAAATGACGCGAGTAGTTTTCAATTCCATTGCAATATCCTACTTCCTTTATCAAAGCCAAATCATAATTTGTTCTTCTTTTTAGGCGTTCGGCTTCCAAAAGTTTTCCCTCTTTTTCAAATTTTTTGAGTTGGTTTTTTAGTTCACTTTTTATGGCGCGAGTAGCTCTTTCAAGCTCTTCATCGTCAGTGATAAAATGTTTTGCTGGAAATATAAAAATTGAATTCTCCTCGCTAATAATTGAACGGGAAATCGGATTTAGAATTTCAATTTTTGACACAATTTCATTATCTATTTCCAATCTAAAAATAAATTTCTCATTAGTCGGCATAATTTCCAAGCTATTGCCTATCGCTCTAAATTCGCCAGAGACTAGATCGCTACTGGTTCTCCTAAAATGCATCTCAACCAGATTCCTGATTAGCAATGATCGGCCAAGTTTATCTCCAACTTCAATATTCAAGTGCGCTTTCTTGTATTCACTGGGGTTGCCTAAACCATATATACACGAAACTGAAGCTACAATTATGACGTCTTGCCTTGTCAAAAGTGCTTGAGTGGAAGCATGTCTTAAACGATCAATTTCTTCGTTGATCATCGCTTCTTTTTCAATATAGGTATCAGTAACCGGCATATAGGCCTCCGGCTGATAGAAATCATAATAAGAAACAAAGTAATGGACAGCGTTTTCTGGAAAAAAATCTCGATACTCTTGAGCTAGTTGTGCCGCCAAAGTTTTATTGTGGGCAATGACGAGGGTCGGTTTTTGAATTTTCTCAATAACGTTAGCAATAGTAAAAGTTTTGCCACTACCTGTAACTCCAAGCAGGGTTTGGTATTTAAATTTTTTACCGACACCGCTAACTAATTTTTCTATAGCTTTTGGTTGGTCACCGGCCGGCGAAAAATCACTTTTCAATTTGAAACGGTTTTGGGTCATTTTGGCAAAATTATTTATAGTTTCCGAGAAATTGTTTTTTAAATTCAAAAAAGGTGTCGTTTAGAATCGCTTGGCGAGCAGAGACAAACAAATTGTTTATAAAATAAAGATTGTGTATTGAAGCCAAGGTCGAAGCGAGCATTTCTTTGGCTCTAAACAAGTGTGACAAATAGGCCCTAGAAAAATTTCGGCAAGTATAGCAACTACAGTCATTCTCAATACTTGAAAAATCTTTTTTGAATCTGGAATTGGTGATATTCAGCTTGCCTTTTTTGGTAAAGATAGAACCATTCCGTCCCATTCTGGTTGGGATGACGCAGTCAAACAAATCCGCGCCATTTTCAATCCCCAAAATGATATCTTTCGGTTCACCGATACCAAGTAGATGCTTGGGCTTATTTTCCGGCAAGATTATATTTACCCACTTCAAAGACTCATAGATGTCTTTTTTTTCAAAAGACCCACCGATACCAAAACCATCAAAATCCATGCCTCCTATAATTCTTGCCGACTCTTTCCGAAGATTTTCAAACCTTCCACCTTGAACAATTCCAAAGAGTTGTTGCCCAGGATTTATCTCCTGTTCTTCCGGAACTTTCAAAATCTTGCGGGTAATTCTTTTAATTTTCCCCTCTCCCTTATTTTTAAAATAGGATAACCCTCTTTCCGCCCAACGATGAGTCCTCTCCATTGCCTCCCTTTGATATTCAAGTGGCGCTAGAGGTGAAGTACATTCGTCGAAAGAAAAAATGATATCAGCACCAAGACATCTTTGAATTTCAATTGATTTTTCAGGTGTAAAACGATGAGATGAGCCATCTAAAGGGTTTTTGAAGTTTACTCCGTCTTCATCTATTTTAGCAAGACCATTTTTCTTCTGGCTGAAATCTGTTTTTGTATCAACTGGAGTTTTTGAGATTTTTGAAACATTCCGGTCAAAAGCCGCACCTAGAGAAAAAACCTGAAACCCACCTGAATCAGTTATTATCGGCCCTTGCCAATTCATAAATTTGTGGAGTCCGCCTGATTTTTTGATTATCTGTTCTCCGGGCTGAAGATAAAGATGATAGGTGTTGGCTAAAACAACCTGACTGTTAGTATTTTGAACTTCTTCCGGGGTAAGAGCTTTGACCGTGGCTTTTGTGCCGACAGTGGCAAAAGCCGGAGTTAAAATATCTCCGTGAGGAGTAGTTAAAACACCGGCTCGCCCAAGTGCGCCGCTAATTTTCTTTTCAATTTTAAACATCTACACCAAAAAAGATTCGCCAGAGAACTTTTATTCCAAGACTTCAATAAGTTCCACTGTAAAGACAAGAGTTGAATTTGGCGGAATCGGGCCAACCTCTCTTTCTCCGTAAGCTAGAGCAGGTGGAATTACAAGAATTCTTAACCCTCCTTCTTTCATACCCACTACTCCATTATCCCAACCGGAAATAACTTCGCCTGCGCCTAAGACAAACTCAAACGGCGCACCTCTTCTATAACTGCTATCAAATAGAGTTTCGTCTGTTAAGTAACCATCGTAATGCACAAGAACTTTATTGCCGACTTCAGCGGTCTTGCCTTCTCCGACCACTAAATCTTCAATCATAAGACCTGTTGAATCTTCAGGAGTATTTTGCGTCATAATATTCTGAAATATATTTTTTTGCTCAAGACCGCCGATTATCGGCAATCGTTCGGAACTTGACTCCGAAGCGCCAGTCGGAATTACTCTATTGGAATTTTGCGCGCTAATAAAAAAGATGAAAACAACGGCTAAGATAGAGACTACAACCGCTATCCACTGATTAGTACTTAATTTGCTTTTCATTTTGTTTGGTTAGAGCTTGTAATAAAGGTTTGAAATAACCTATTTTTATTATACAATAAACTGGCAAAAAACAATAATCAACATAATTATGACAAATTCAAACTTTGAAGAACTAAACTCTAAAGATTTTGAGGTCGCTAACCGACAGAGGATTGAAATGATCAAAAAAGAATTTGAAAATGGCTTCCAATTCTTAAAAGATCATCCTCTATCCGTAACTTTTTTTGGTTCATCCCAATTTAAAGAAGGAAATAAATTTTACGAACATGCGAGAAAATTGGCCCAAAAAATAGTTCGGGAGCTTAATTATGCCATTCTGACCGGCGGCGGTCCGGGTATTATGGAGGCCGCGAACAGAGGTGCGATCGAAGCTGGTGGCTCATCTTTAGGTCTCACAATTGATATACCAACCGAACAAGCAACCAATAAATTTTTAACTGAAGAAGTCAATTTTTATTATTTTTTTACCAGAAAGGTTTGTCTATCCTTTGCCGCCGAGGCCTACATTTTTTACCCGGGCGGATTTGGAACCCTCGACGAGTGTTTTGAAATTTTGACCTTGGTGCAGACCGGCAAAATTCATTCAGTACCGGTAATTTTGGTCGGTAAAGAGTACTGGAAACAGTTTGATAAATTAATTAAGAAGTTTCTGTTAAATAAGTACGGAACGATTGAGAAGGAAGATACAAAACTCTACATTATCATAGATGATCCAGAAGAAATTATAAAAATTATCGGAAAGGCCCCTATCCGTGAAGGTTTGAAATGTTGTGGAGAAGATTTAGTAAAATAATAAACAAGCGTTAAGAATTTTTATCGTGTTAAAAAATAAAAAATGTATTCCTTGCGAGAACGGTAGGGGGTTGTTAAATTCTCTTGAGATAAATAATTTTCTAAAAGAAATACCGGGCTGGGGGCTCTCGGGAGATGGCAAAAAAATAGAAAAAAAATTTGAATTTGAAAATTTTCCAAAAGCGCTGGAATTCGTTAATAAAGTTGGAAAAATCGCTGAAGACGAGGGCCATCACCCGGACATTCTGATTTTTAATTGGAATAAAGTCAAAATTTCAATCTCTACTCATTCAGTCGGTGGTTTGACTAAAAACGATTTTATATTGGCTTCAAAAATTAGATAAAAAAAACCCCACGCCAATCGTCTGGCGCGAGGTTTCAGTGTGCCTCCCTCCTTCAGGTGTGGTGAACCGAACTACGCCCACGGTCAATCTTCACGGCTTTTCTGCCCCAGTATTTGGGGCGCTCCGGCTCAGGAATCGGCCCCCCAGAAACCGAAGAAACGGTGTAGAAACCCACAGGTTTCACCATCTCGCTGTTGACCGTCATCTCCCAGCACCCCGGCATGTTAGTAGTGGGCTGAACATATGCATCAGACCAGATGAAGTTGATCTCCCCGGCGGAGTCAGTCACAGTCAGAGTCACGGGACTCTGTGGTGTGGCTCTGATCCAGACCCCGACGACCTTGACCTTCTTTCCCTCCACGATCTTGTCCATGTCCCTCGCCCCAGCGACTGTTGGGATTTCCACGATTACCCCTTTTCTTTGAGGGTTTCGGCAATAGCCGGTCGGACACCCGACCAAAAGAACTATTAACCTGGAAAAGAATTTTATACCTTATCTTATTTATTTTCAACAATAAAATCCACAGAGAATAAAAAAATAAACCGAGAGCGGTTACTACTCTCGGATATTTGTTTATCAACAAAAAACACCCCCATACGGCTCGGGGGTGCAGGTGCGGTGTTGAGTTGTTAGGTAGTGGCAGCTTTCTTGTTGTTCTTACCGCCGTTGGAGCGCCGGGTGCCACCACCCATCAGACGTTCGGCAGCGCGCTTCCGAGCCGATTCGCGCTCGACCTCGAGCCTTGCTGCCGTGCGAATCGCCCTCTCTTCACGTCTCTCCTGTCGCCTTTTCCCTCGGTCGGTGAGAGGCACAGGAGACACCGGAACGACCGCGATCACACGGAAGAGCCCGTTCGGGCTTGTGTAGAGATCCCGCTGGAAGACACAACTCCAGCGGGACTCGCCAGAGTTTTTGACGCGCAGGTAGTGGCCTCGATCAACCACATACCTGACGATGACCCCGTCGCTCGCCGATTGACAGGCGAATTGGTCTCGTCCTTCAGGACTCTTGTCTTCAATGAAGTTAAGAGTCCGGAGCTCGGTCTCCACCGGTCCTTCCGGCCAAACCGGAACGATGATCCCGTACCGGTTCTGGGCCATGATGAAGGTATCCAGCCCACAGTTCCAGACGGGACTGGTCTCATCAGGCGACACCTCGCTGTCCTTGTGGACAACGAAAGTGACATTCACCGGTCCGACACGCCCGGACGCGCTCCAGAAGGGTTTCTCGTCGCGCTCTCCAAGCACAAAGAGAAGCTTCATTCTCTCCGGCCACGGCGCGATGAGCCGGACCTGAACGACTCGGAACTTCTTGTCTGGAGACACAAAGACCGGATCCCCGATCTCGCAGAGCCAAACATCCTGCTCATACGAGGGGAACTTGGGACTCTCATCAGGGACAATATAACACGTCGTGCCGTCCCTGCCTTTCCGTCGGGCCTGCCACTGGGGCTTGCCCGTCTTCGGATTCTCTCTCAAGTCAAAACGGAAAATCTCCAACATTTTTCGCTCCTTTCAGTATGTCCTACAAGAAAGAGGACGGGGGGTGATGAGAGTAGCAACACACTACCCTCTTCATAAAACAACTCAACGACAAAGAACAAACTTACAACTTTCTATATTATAACAAATAATAGATTTTTGTCAATAGAAAAAGGTGGTGTCTAAAAACTTTTTAAAATTAGTTCAAAACCTCAAAAATACAGCCCTCGTTTGGTCTCAAACTCACCTTACCAGAAGGATTGTCGCCAACCCTAAAGATTTCCCCATAAGTGGAGCAAATAAATTTTAGTTCTTTAAAAGGTATAGTTTCCTCAACTTCTTTATCAGAAAAATTTAGTATTATCAAAATCTTCTGACCTTCATATTCTCTAACATAAGAGAATATTTCCGAGGACAGAGTATCCAAAGATTTATAAGTTCCATATTGCAAAGCCGGCGTCTTATTTCTGAAACCTATCAAAGAGCGGTAAAGATTTAAAATTGAACTTGGATCTTTGAGCTCTTCTTCGACATTTTTTTTCTCAAAGTCCGGCGAAACCGGCAACCACGGTTCAACTTCTGAAAAACCGGCATATTTCTCTCCACTCCACTGCATCGGTGTCCGTTCTGGGTCGCGACTATATCTGGTTTCGCCCAATTTTTTAGCAAATGGGTCTTTTATTTTTTCTAGAGAAATTTCAACATCAGCCATACCAATTTCATCACCGTAATAGATAAAAGGCATACCACGCAGTGTCAAAAGCAAAACCGCCACGACCCTAGCCCTCTTCTCTCCGAGGCGGGATACCAGACGCGAACGGTCATGATTTCCAAAAACATAATTTGGCCAATCGTTTGGCGACAGGGCTTTTTCAAATTCATCAACAAATTGACGGTATTCTATGGCTGACCAACGTTTTCCCATCAAATTAAAATTAAAAGGTGCGTGAACCTTTTGCTCGCAGGCCTGATAAAGAGAGACAATTTTAGGAATATCAACATAGGCCTCACTGACAATAAATCTGTCAGGGTATTCGCTGATTAGTTCACATAAAGCATTTATACAATAACTCAAATCTTTCTGGCTTTTGCTGAAAAGATGTTCATTTAAAAGATATGGGTCATCGCGTAGTGGCACATAATCCGGATTTCTTGGGTCATCGCGCAGATAGCTGTCTTCTATCAAATGCTCAATCGCATCAATCCGAAAACCATCTACCCCCATATCAAGCCAAAATCTTCCCACCTGCTTCATTTCTTCTTGGACTTCTTCATAACGCCAATTTAAATCCGGTTGTTCCGGCAGAAAACTATGAAAGTAATACTGACCGGTTTTTTCATCAAGAGTCCAAGCTGGGCCACCAAAAACAGAGCGCCAGTTATTGGGCGGAGAGCCGTCCGGTTTTGGATCGCGCCAAATATACCAATCTCTTTTAGAATTTTCCCGCGAAGATCGGGATTCTTTAAACCACTTGTGTTTGGAAGATGTGTGATTGATTACAAAATCTATTATAATTCGGATGTTTTTTTTGTGACACTCTTTTACTAGAGTTTTAAAAGTTTCAAGGTCACCAAACATTGGATCTATATCTTTGTAATCAGAAATATCATAGCCGTAGTCAACTTGTGGAGATTTATAAAAAGGCGAAAGCCAGATTGCGCCGATTCCCAAAGATTTTTCACTACCGGCAAGATAATCTAATCTATCAATAATACCCCTTAAATCACCCACCCCATCTTTGTTTGAGTCTTTAAAGCTTCTGGTATAAATATGATAGACCACCGACTTGTGATACCATTTGTAATTATCATTCTCTTTTAGATTTTTCATTTCTTTTTATTTTACAACGTGATTGAAAAAAACAAAAAAGCCCACAAGTTGATATTTGAGGGGGTTGAACTGGTTGGTAAAAGTCATATTATCCAGCAAATTTATGATTTTTTAGAAAAGAAATACAATACAAATAGACATATTTTAAACGGTTGCCACTGGTTTAACAGCGATATAGGCATTTTTGGAACTAAAGATTCACAATTGATAATTGAAAAATATTTGGAAATGGCCGAGATATTGAAAGACAGTAACGTTATCTTTGAAAAATTTCATCTAAGCGATGCTGTTTACCACTCTCTAGAAAACAAAAAAAGAGGATTTAACTATAAATCTACGGAAGACAGGTTACTAAGTTTGGGAGCTAAAATAATTTTATGTACCGTCAGCAAGGACCCAATAATTTTTGAAAAACGCTTAAAAGATAGGTTAACTTCACATCGACATTATGAGCGAATAAGCCGAAAGCCAGAAGAATATGTGGCCATACAAAATATATATTTTGAAATAGCAAAAATGTCCAGAATTCCAATTTTGCAAATTGATTTAACTAAAATTCCAAATCCGAAAGCAACAAGGGATATTTTGGAGTGGATATCTGAAGCATAAAATTAACTACTATTTTTTTTCTTAATTCTTAAAGCTAAATTTTCTATGGTTTTTATAAAAATTTTGTAAGCTTTTTGTGGATTTTTATGAGGACTAAAATAATCATGTATTCCTCCATCATCAAGACCTTTGGTTGACATATAATAAAAATGGTCAGAAGTTTGAAGTCTTCGCCAATCCTTGACAACGTTTCTATTTTTTACAGACGAAATATTTTTTTCTAAACCATAAACCACTCTCAACGCATCTTTTTGCATTTTATTTCCATTCCAGGCCGATAAATCTCTCTCTGAATCAGCCCATGTTAAAATCTTCGGAACATCAATTTTAGCTTTCGGCTTTAAAAAGGAAATTGTTTGACTTGCTGTTCTAAATTTACCGTTTCTTTTTAATATTTCTATCGGCAAATCTGTAAGAAAGTTAAATATTCCGGTTTCCTGGTATTGATGTTCACCGAAAGTTTCAAAGTCTAAGAAAATATTTATCGTCTCTCCCCCATCTTTTCCCAAACAATTTGCAAATTTCGACGCGTCTAGTGGCCATCCTGGCCAACTCGGTTCAGAAAAGCGAAAAGCAATGTCATCTGAAAATTTATAGTTCCTCAAAAGCAATCTAATCTTTTCTGTGTCTTTTGGTTGATAAACATAATTTGGACCACAACTCCCAATATACTCCTCCCATCCTTCGGCCAAGATTCCAGCATAACCTTTTTTTTCAGCCCAGACCGCCAAATCGTTGTTGTAGGCCAACTCCGTATTTCTGAAAACTTTCGGGTCAGCATTAAAAAGTTTTTTAATTTTTTGGCGGTGCATTGAAACTTGCTTTTCAAATTCTCTTTTGGAATAAAAAAAAGCCAGAGAGTGATGATAAGTTTCTGATAAAATTTCCATCCGTCCAGTTTCGTGCATTTTTTTAAAAACCATCAAAGCTTCTGGAAAAAATTTTTCCATTTGTTCCAAAGCTAAACCGGAAAAAGAGATGGAGAAATGAAAATCTTTGTGTTTTTTTAGGATTTTTAGCAATATTTTACCAGCTGGTAGATATGATTTACGGCAAACCTTTTCAAAAATTTTTTTATTACTTATTTCGTTTTTTTTACTATCTTTGAAATAATTAACTTTTTCTCCAGTAATCCTAAACGGCTGATGAATTTGCAGATAAAGGCAAATAGACGGAAACAAAATCCGTTTTTTTAATCTTTCTTTTTGTGTTTTTGCTGCCAATGTTGAAGCCAAATTATTTTTCTTAAATCTGCAAATTTTTTCTCCAATTTAAGGTGGGTTTTCAAATCAAGTTTATCCAAAGATCTAACGGAACGCAAAATTTCTAAAGCGCCTTTTTCAATTTCTGTCGGATTCCAAGCAATAGGAGAAAAAGCGTCTAGTTTTCTTCCGGAAGCCCACCACCAAGCGCAACTTGATATTCCTCTCTCGTAATGTTTTTTTGCCCATTTCCAGTTTGGATCCTCTTTGTTTTCTTGCAAAATTGAGTAAGCCTGATTTTTAAAATCCCAGAGTTTTTTCTGGATTTTATTTTTCGGATTTTGCCAGATGGCATAAGGCAAACCTCTCTTGATTTCCAAAAGGTCTGATTCCCAACTTACCCTTAACGGCTCAATCTCTTCCGCCTTTGTTGTCAAAGATTCAAGATACTCGGAGACGGTTATAGTTTTTATTGCCGGATTAGCAAACACTTTGTCAGTAAAACCTTGGTCGTCCTTGTGCCAGTGACCATACATTTCGCCATCATGAGCGGTTATTAAAATTTGGTTTTCTAGTTCATTAAAATTTTTGATTATTGATTCGGGCGGAAAACTTTTTGAAAAGATTCTATTTCGAAAGACGACCTTAAGACTAGTTCCTTTTATTCTGTATGAGCTTGAGGAATTTGGTTTGCCGAGAGGATAATGAATTTCGTCCAGAATCAACCAAGAAAATCCGGCCGACTCGACCAATTTTGCGACTTCTTGGCTATATGCCATCTCCGGCAAAAAAAATCCCTTTGGGTGATGTGTAGCGCCGAAAACTTCTTCTAATTTTTCTCGGTTTAACCTTATCTGGTTTAAGACTTCTGACTCCGAAATAAGCGGTAAAATCGGGTGATACATGGCTGAGCTTGTAATCTCAATCCGACCAGAAGAAACTAATTCCTTAAAAGCTTTTATGATTTCCGTTTGGTTGTTTTTCTGAAATAGTTCCAAGAGCGAACCAGAGATGTTTAAGGTCATTTTTACTTCAGGAAATTTATTAAAAATAGAAATAATCTCCTTGTAGCTTTCTTCAGAAACCTTTTTCAAAATTTCTGGCGCCTGCAGAGGTGGCTGGTGCAAATGGAGAAAATTTACCCAAGTAATCATAGGTTTTTATTTTTTGATCTGGTTCGGCGGATTGTTGATTTATAAAGCTCAACATATTTTTGGGCCGGTATCTTCCAAGAGTGAGATTCTTGCAAGACTGACACTAAAAGATTGTTCCAGATTGATTTCTGTTTATAAACTTCTAAAATCCTGGCAATTGCCATTGCCAGAGCAATCGGACTATATTCCTTGAAAGTAAATCCGTTACCGGTTTTTTTCTCCGGATTAAAATTGTGAATGGTGTCGGCCAAACCACCGATGTGATGAACGACGGGTATTGAACCGTAGCGAAGGGCAATAAGCTGATTAATTCCGCACGGTTCAAATCTGGATGGCAAAAGAAAGATATCCGAACCGGCATAAAGTGAGGTTTCGTATTTTACGTTAAAAGGTATCACCGCAATTTTTTTGGGAAATTGTTTTTTAATTTTCTTCAAAGACTCCACAATAGACTTCTGGCCGTCGCCCATAATTGCGATTTGGATATCAGCTTTTAGGATTGTTGGCAAAATCTCTAAAACCAACTCAAAGCCCTTTTGTTCCACAATCCTTGAGGTCATGCAAATAAGCGGTGTGTCGTTATCGACTTTAAATCTTAAAAATTTTTGAAGCCAGGTTTTATTGGCCTTCTTAGCCTCCGGATTTTTAGCATCAAAATTATTGTGAAGTCCGGGATCAGTTGAGGGGTTATATTCTTCGTAATCTATTCCATTGACTACACCAAATACAGTTTCTTCACGATTTTTCAAAATTCTGTGAAGCTCCTCGCCGAAATCTTTGGTCATAATTTCCTCACGATAAGTTTCAGAAACGGCATTTACTGTGTCAGCCGACAAAATAGCCCTCTTGGCAAAGTTGATGGTTTCCACCCTTCTCGAATCGGAAAATGCTGGTAGAATTGTTCTTCCATTATCCTTATTTTTCGCCGTGATTGTCCACCAATCATGGCCGAGCTGGTAAGCGAGGTTATGAATAGTAAAAACCGTTGCGGTATTCTTCCAAAAATTCTCATTCTTAAATCTGCCTTTTAAAAAATATGGTATGAGACCAGTGTGCCAATCGTGGCAATGTAAGATATCCGGCTGGTAATTTATTTTCCGCAGAAAAGCCAAAACCGCCAAATCAAAAAAGAAAAAACGGGTATTTTCTTTTTTGGCGCCGTAAAGATTCTGTCTCTTGCCAAAAAAACGGCTGTTGCTAATGAAAAATATCGGGGTTTTATCGTTCAGGTAAGCTTTTAAATACGAGACTTCATAAGTCTTGCCACTTATTTCCAAAACATCACTACCAATTTCTTCAAGACCAAACTCTTTTCTGTTTATCAATTTTTCATAAAAGGGAGTAATCACCAAAACGTCGTGACCAAGAATACTTTGGGCTTTCGGAAGGGCGGAAGCAACACTCGCTAGGCCCCCACTTTTTGAAAACGGTTCCACTTCAGAAGAAACGTGAACTATCTTCAACCCTTTTTTAGTCATAATTTTGTTTTGAGAATCGAGCTAAGAGAGAGTTTTCAGCTCGGCTTCGACTTCATTTTCTTCTGATAGAATCAACTGAAGACGTTTTTCCGACTCAATCGCAAGCTGCTGTAATCTGACTTTTTGGTCTGACACCTGCCACCTTTTACCCTCAACCTGTCTTAAACGCTTCTCTAAATCCCACCGCAGAGCTTCAACTTCCTTTTCTTCTTCGGATGAACCGGCTTGTTTTTCTTTTTCTTCAACCTTTTTCTTTTTTTCCAAAATTTGACCCTCTTCTGAAACAAGTCCTGAAATAGTTTCGGAAATTTGAATTAGTTGAGATTTAAAATTATTAAGTTCATCCTCGGCCTGTTTTCGACTTCTTCTAATTTGCAAAATCCTAAGCTGTATCTCTTTTTTCTTTTTTTCAGTTTCAGTTTCTTTTATTTTGTCTTGAGTCTCTTTTTCTTTCTCGGCTAAAGAAGCAGACAATTCATCCCTGTCCTTTATAAATTTGTTGATGGTTTCAAGATCATCCGACAATCCCCACTTCTTTTTTTCAATCGCCTGCCTTTCGTCTTCCTTCGCCCAGCGTTCTTTCTCCTTCGCTCTAAGTTCTTCCTCGTTTTTTATAATTTCTTCGGCGCGCTCTATCTCTTCTATTTCACTCTCTTTTTCCTTTTCTTTTCCTAAAATAGGTTTCAGAGTCTTTTCAATCTCTTCTTTTTTCAAAACAAAATCCTGTTTTTCTTCAAAAACTTTTTTCTTATTTTTTCGATAATGTTCCAGCTTTTGCAATAATTCCGCATGCTGTCGAGCCAAGTATTCTATGCTTTCCCGCAATATCGTTTCTTCGTCTTTGTATTGCGAGGGCTTACGATTCGGTTCTTCAATGGGCTCTTCTTCTACATCTTCCGTTTCAGCTTCTGTTTTTGATTTTATCTGAACATTCGGAAAATCATATTCTCTCTCCACCCCTTTATCTAGAACAGATTCTGTCACGCTTTCTTCTGTTTCGTTTGGTAATTGTTCTTCCAAACCCGCACCTAAGTCCGAAGTGGACATCTCCGGCATCTCTCGCCTGATTTCAAACGGCGCCGAGGTGGTCTCCCGTGCCTTTTGTGCAATCAAATCATCTCTATCTGACAATTCGGAAGAAGAAAGATATGGATCGTAAGGAGGAACTTCATCGCCGTACTTTTCCTGCTTTTCTTTGTATTCCCTAGCGTCAGTCTCCATCGTTCTGACACCTTTTACCTTAAGAAGGTCTTCAAACGGGATATTTTCTTCTGGCTTCTCTTTTTTCTTGTCTCTATCGTCGTCTCTTTTTCTGTCTTTTTTAAAAATCATAAAACAAAGTTAAGTATCCTATTGACTTTCAATCAATCTTACCAAAAGTTTAAGAGGTTCTCCAGTCGCGCCTCTGGCTAAGTGATCACTTTTGATTGATACCATTCTAGGCGCCATGTCTATATGGGCCCAAGGATAATCTTTAGCAAACTGATAAAGAAAGACCGCTGCTTCAATTGCCCCACCCCAACGTGAATTATCTTTATGAATATTTGAAAAATCAGCAAAATGTCCCTTAATATCTTCCTCGTATTCTTCCCAAAGTGGCAGTGGCCAAACATACTCGCCGACCCTTTCTCCAGATTCTTCCAAAAGATTTATAATCTTTTTATCCTTTGAAAATATTGCTGAACATCTCTCGCCTAAGGCCACAACTGCAGCGCCTGTCAAAGTTGCGATATCAATTACCAATTTCGGCTTATATCTTTTGGCAAAAGTCAGAGCGTCAGCCAAGATCAGGCGTCCTTCGGCATCTGTATTTAAAACCTCAACAGTCTTTCCAGACATTGTTTTTAATATATCACCCGGACGATAGCTCTCGCCGGAAGGCATGTTCTCCACCGCCGGCACAAGCCCTATTATATCTTTCTTGAGTCCGAGCTTGGCAGCCGCCGCAATCGCATGAATCACAGCCGCTCCGCCAGACATATCAAGATGCATACCAAGCATTGAATCTGAAGACTTAAGTGAAAGACCACCAGTGTCAAAAGTTACTCCTTTACCAACCAAAACGATTGGGTGTTTAGATTGTCTTGAATCCTTTGAAGAACTCCCCCAATATTCCATAACTATAAACTTGGGTTTTTCGGGAGAGCCACGCGACACTCCCAAAATTGCGCCCATTTTTAATTCTTTAATTTTCTTTTCATCAAAAACTGAAACTTTTACTGCCGTGCCTCGGCAGGCATCTTTGGCTTTTTGCGCCAAAAGAGCGGGGGTCATGTCTCCGCCCGGCGTGTTAGCAAGCTCGCGACAACGATTTACTTCCTTCCCCACTATGACTCCTTTTTCAAAGGCGCTTTTACATTCTTTCGGAAAATTTAAAATAAAAACTTCCTCTAAAAAGCTTTCTTTCTCGCTTTTGTATTTCAAAAAGTCAAAACCGGCGATTAAAAATTGCTCGCTAATTGTTCTCGACTTTTCTTCGTCGCTCAAATTTTTTAATTTCGGAAAATCAAATTCTTCAAAACCGATTGCTAATTTTTTAATTCTATGGATTTTAGCCACCCTAACCAGCTTTCGACACAAAATGAAAAAATCCCGCAAGTTAACCTCGCTTCTATTTTTACAAATTCCTATGAGCAATTTGTCTATCTTGTTTTCGTCTTTCAGAAATTTAATTTCTTTGCCGTCTGTAAACTTTGCCTGAACAACACCTTTCGGCAGTTTTGATTTATCAAAAACGAGCTTAAAATCCATAAATAGTATTATACCATTTTGTTTTGTTTTCAGACGACCTAGTTGGAGATGAGCTATTCTCAAGTTTCTAAACTCTGGATTCTAATATCTACCCAAGCTCAACCATAAATTCCGAGCCTTTACCTTCTCCCTCACTCTCCACCCAAACACGGCCGTTATGCGCTTCAATGATATTTTTGACGATGTATAGACCAAAGCCGGTGGAGTCAACGTTGACCTCGAGCGCGTTTTTCGCGCGTCCGCCCTCGGTGAAAAGTTTTGATTTATCTTCTGGCGCAATACCGATACCGGTGTCTTTGACGGAGAATCGAATTTTATTATCACTTTTAATTAATGACACCTTAACTTCACCTTTCGGCGTGTATTCTATTGAATTGTCTATTAAGTTTGAAAACGCTTCAGTTAATTTTCTGACATCGCTATTTATGTTAAATTTCTGATTTTCATCAATTTCTAAATTATAAGAAAGACCTTTGTCTTCTGCGTTTGGTTTATGCCTTTCAAAAATTTCTTTAACTAAAGTTCTCAAGTCAACTGGTTTTTTTTCATAAGTAATTTTTCCGGTTTTTATGTTTGCAGCATCTAGAATTGTTTGAACAGTAGTAACAGCATCTGTATTAATTTTTAAACCTTGATCTGAAATTTTCCTAACGTCCTCACTTATAGGGCCAAAACTCCCCTCTTTCAGTTCCGCAAATATATTTCTTGATTTGGTAATAAATCCTTTGATTTGATGGGTAATGAAATGAATCAAATTCTCCTGCGCCTTATTAGCTTCCTGTAATTGTTCTCTCAAGGAAACCTCACGCATAACACCCCTGATCAAAAGAATTCCAAAAATCAAAATCAAAACAAAAACACTACTTCGGTAGACAATCAAAAATAACTCTCTGGCAAATATAACTTCTCCAAAAGCAACAATAGATAAAGCAAAAACTAACAACGCAATTCCAGTAACTTTTATATTAAATAATTTATGTTTTAATATAGAGTAAGAAGTGAGTGCTATTAGGGGAAATGTATATATCGCACCAAACTCTATAAAATTAGTATTATCGTAAAGTGCAGGAAAAATAAAGTTAAAAACTATATGCAAAGAAAAGGTTATCGTAAACCCTAAAATTATCCATTGCACTTGGCGCCTAACTTGATCTCCAATTGTTTTTCTTAGTTTCTTGAGAAGAATAAACAATCCTCCAAAAATTAAACTTCCAACAGTGACCCCAAACAGAATAATACCTGGGCCATTATTTGTTCTACTTATAGATCCATCTGGAGCTAATTCAGCAACATCAATAAAGGTTAATGGGGTAAGAGAGATTACAGAAACAAAAATCACAAATGGAACTAAAAGTAACTTATAGATTTTAGGAAAAATAATTTTTTCTTTTGGAAAAACATAAAAAAGTTGAAATAAAAAGAAACAATACCAAACTGCTGTAAAAATGTGAAATCTTAAATTCCACAAAGAATATTCAGGTGTGGTTATATTTAATATTAGATAATTAGTTATGTTCCAAAAAATAGCGCTGGTAGAAAAGAAAAACAAAGTCTTATTAGTTATACTTTTTTTATTACTAAAAAATACAACAAAACCCAAAACTCCTATAGCTGAAATTGCTACACCAACTGTTAAGAGGTCTAAATTTTCTAGAAAACCCATAAATTAATTATACAATCTCCGGCTGTTTTTTAAGCGAGCTGGCAGAGGGTGGTGGCGCATATCCGATTCGGAAACTAAAGATTGGGACTTTATTTATTATATTAAACTCTCTCATTATCTTATTATACGACTCTTTTACATATTGACCCTGTCCAGGTGTCAATTCCTCCGGTTTTTCTATTTTACACCTTTGTCCTAAATAAAGAAGCCCAACAGATACAGGCTGAAAGCTTAAACCAAGAGATGTTACAGTCAGCCAGAATCTTTCTAAAACCCTTCCTGAATTGATAAAGTCTCTTGGAGAATCACTGGGAGCTGTAACCAAACCCATAGCCGAGCAATTTTTATAAAGATTCGCTCTTTTTTCTCCGGCTTTTTTCGCAAAGCCGATTCTATTAAGTTTTTCAACAAAGTTCCATTTACTCATTACATATTTAAAGAAAATTCTTTCTGCCAAATTAAGCTCTTTAGTTCCTAAATATAAACCTTCTCTTCTTTCTCGTTCTTCTTTCAGGGTCCAATTTACATTATCAAAAAGCGATTTGTGGACATATTGGTTTTCGAAAAGCAATCTATCTCCGGCACTAAAAGGTCCTACCACTTGATTGATTTTCTCCCTGTCTTCTGTCAAAAGGATTTCATGTCCAGAATTTTTTTGTGTTTCTATAAAATTATTTAACACTTCCCTATCCGCATCTTTAAGAGACTCAATTTCAAATAGTCGTCTATTAGTGGTTCTTTTTAAAATGAAGGGAGAAAGATGCCTGTAAGAATAATCCTCCGAGCTTTTTTCTAGTTTTATTTCTGCGGTTAAATTAATCTCTTTTTCATCCGGAAAAGTTTTTATATCCGCCCGATATCCTTTTTCTGAAGAAATTATTGCTATATTTTCAATCAAAGCACCGTGAGCAATCATAGACCCTCTTTGTTGCCAATTAAACAAAATTTTATCCTTATCCGGAATGTTATAGATAAAAATAGAACTATCTTTTACCTCAAATCTCCACGGCTGAGAATTATGCCCGGACGGTGCATTTACTGCGAGGGTTAGGATTTCTTTGATTACGTCCTTCATTTAATAAAATTATTAAATTTCACTAGCTTCCTGCCGCTTTTGAGTTTTTCACCTAAAGCGATTTTTCGGGCAAGGAAAACGGCAATACCGGAAGCGACGGTTACAGTCGACATAAGTTGAGGTCGACCGGCGAGGGTCTTACCTATTTGTTTTATTGAATTTTTGACTTTTGAGGGAAGATTTTTACCATCAACGATATCTATAGCGCATTGATGTTTCTCTTTTTCGCTCAAACTTCCAGCAAGGATTTTGTCTAAAACTTTTTCACTTACTTTTCCATTAAATAATTTTGTTTTCGGCTCTGTGTCATACCTCTCTATATCAATTAAAACGCTGTCTCCTAAACTTGTAATCATAATTACCGGGACTTTATATCTCCTAGCTTCTTTTCTTAATAAAATCTTCATCTCAAAATCATCAATCAGTTCAAACACAAGCTTGGGTTTCGGATTACCTGCCAGAAAATTCTTTAGATTTTTTTTATTTAATCCTTTAGGAAAAGAGTTTATCTTAACGTATGGATTAATTTCAGAAATTTGCCGGCTGGCGATGCCAATTTTAGAGTCTCCAATTTCTGAAACCTTTGCCCTAATTCGGTTTAAGTTTGTGGTATCAAGCTCGTCAAAATCAGTGAGTTTAATATTTTTAGAGAAACCACTGTGAATCAAAGCAGTTGCCATATTGGCACCTACCGAAAGTCCTACAACGCCAACAGTAAAATTTGCCAATTTCTTCTGTTCTTTTTCTGTTATTAAATCTCTATTGCGATTAGTTTTGAGTTTGAAATAATCATTTTCCTTGACGCACTTAACAAGGTGATTATTCCAAGGGAAATAAATAAGAACAAAATCTTTTTCTTTTTTCTTTGAAAAATCTTTGAATTCCCTACTACGATATACTTCTTTTTTGTCTTCTATTGAAAACTTCGGGTTCTCAACCAAAAAAAGTTCTTTTATTTGCCTTGAAAAAGCATCCACAAAAACCGGCTTGCATTTCTGCCGGTTTATTTTGGTAAGCTCTTTTGGAGATTTTATAAAAATCAGCTTATTTGACATTACAGCAATTATAACCCGAATAAGAGTGGCGAGGTAGAGTGTAGAAAATAAGTTAGTTTTTTATTTCTTAACCCATTTTTGCTTTATTCCTGGCTTAAAGTACTTCGGATCTCCATTGGGCCAAAATGTCAATTTTGGTAAAGCTTGTTTCCCTAAAAATTTATGAAGTTCTTGATATTCTGAGTTTCTTTGTTTAAGATTTTCTACGATAGAATTGAGTACTGCCCCTTTTAAAACACTAGAGGTGTTTTTATCTTTAAGTTCCAAATGTATTTGAAGAAACTGATTCTGCTTGCTGTCAAATCTAATTTCTAGAACAAACTTACCTGTTAGATAATTACAGATAGGCTGAGAAAGGAGAGACTCACGTATTGGTTCCGGATATATTTGCAATCCATAAAGTGAAACTGAAAAATCTGATCTCTCAAGAATATAAACAAAAGGTAATTTATGAATATGATTAATCTTATGTTTTTTAGATTCTTTTTTTATATCAAAATTTTTCTTTTCTAACTCAAAACGAATTTCATCAAAAGTTCTTACCCCGCCCTGATCTCCAACCTCGTATCTTACAAGTGGAATAGCGTTGTTTCCAGTAAGAACGATTTCATTATCCACGGATTCAAAATTGATAAATAGTGGGTTGTACTGAGCCAAGGTTGGTGTTTTTTCAGTTTGCAAAAAAATATTCTTAAAAAGTTTTTTGTTATTTACAGCAAGTCTACGAATTAAGATAGAAGTTGGAGTCTCCCAAGCCATAGCACCAATGTCCGCTGTTCCATAAATATTTGTAATATCTAAAAAAGTATTTTTGATACCAGAGTTTTTTGCAATATAATCTCTAAATTTTTCAGTATACGATTCGGCAGCAGAAAATAATCGGATATTTAGTTTATGTAAATTTATCTTCTCTGATTTTGCTTCGTCTATTATGTCTTTCAGGAAAGGGGGGTATCCAACAATTATGGTTTCTTTGTAGTTGGGTGCTATATTTTTTAGTGTTTTTAAAATCTCTATCTTGTTTATTCCTGGAGTAATAATTGAAACCGGAAGATTATTGCGCCGACTTGCAATTTCGAAAGCCTTATAAGTTATTAATCCCCCTATCCATATTCCCATTCCAAAACCAATAATAACCAGAATAGGGCCTTTTGTTTTATACGAACTGTTTTGCAAAAAATCTTCCACTAATAAAGAATATTCCCAATCAAGATTTTGCCATCTAGGAAAATAAAAAGGTTTTCCTGTAGATCCGGAAGTAGAAGTAAAAATCAAAGGTTCCTTTAAAATACCATCCCAACAAAGATCTTCAATGTGATATTTTCTTAAATAATTCTTTTTATTTATAGTTGGAATTTGCTTAAATTCTTCTATTTTTTTAATTTTTTCTGGATTAATCTTATTCTTTTTTAGAAAATCTTTATACGCAGGCACATTTTTGGCAACTTTTTTAAAAAGCTTTATGGAATTTTTATCACCCTCTTTTTCCCAAAATTTACTATTCTTTTTTATAGTAAAATTTATGATTTCGTGCGATTTTGGTTTTTTGAAATAGTAATTAGACATGGATTAGGTTAGAAACTTTATTCGTAAAAAAATTTTCAGCCAACCGATCAGCAACCACGTTCGTAGGACTCTTGTTCTCTATTGAGGTTAAAATTATTCTTTTCAGAGTGCTTTTCAATTTTTCTATTCTTTTTAAAACTCGAGCACGGTTGTAACCGTCATGTTCTAATTCGTCAACAACATTAATAAGACCTCCAGCATTTGCCAGATAATCTGGAACATAGAGAATACCAGCTTTCATAAGTTCGTTACCCATTTCTTTTGCTGACAGTTGGTTATTAGCTCCGCCACATACTATCTTGCACCGAAGTTCTTTTAGTATTTTTTCGTTCAGATCACCTCCCAAAGCACACGGAGAAAAGACATCTACATTCTGTTTGTGTATCTCTTCATGTCCTACAACCACTATATCAGGAAATTGATTTTTTATATCATTTGTAATAACAGGGTTTATATCAGCAACAATTATTTTCGCTCCGGCATTTTTTACAAAATTTAGCAAACTCATTCCAATTTTTCCTAAACCCTTTATAGCTATTATTCGATTTTTTAAACAACTATTTCCTGAAGATTCTTCTAAAGCTGTCTGCATAGTATAAAAAACACTTAGAGATGAGAAAGGAGATGGGTCTCCCGCAAAACCTGTTTTACCTATAAAGTAAGGGCAGTATTCTAACATAAATTGAACATCTTCTTCACTAATCCCAACATCTTCTCCTGTATAGAATCTACCTTCTAAGCTTTTTATAATTTCTGCATAAGATTTTAATAATTTTTTATTTTTACTTTTTGCGTCTCCTATAATTACTGACTTTCCTCCCCCAAAATACAATCCTGAAATAGCATTCTTGTAAGTCATTGACCGGGAAAGTCTTAAAACATCCGAAATAGCCTCTTTTTCAGTTTTGTAAGGAAACATTCTAGTGCCTCCGACTGCCGGACCAAGGTTATCATTATGAACAGATAAAAACCCCACCAAGTTACTTTGAGGGTCTTCAAAGCGCATAACCGTTTTATGGTTATCGTACTCTTGAAAATTACTCACATCAACATTAGTAAAAACTTGTTTTTGGTTAAAATTCATATCTATATAACAAAATCCCGTTTTTACGGGATTTTGTTATCTTTTATAAAATTTTTAATTCTTTTGGAACTACTAAAAACACTGGAAGATTCAAAATTCTATCTTCCTTCAGTTCCATCCAAATACCATGACCGAAACTCAGCATTTTTGTATTCTATCACTCCTTTCAGGTGGTGTAAACTCCAAACCAAGTTCTTTGTTGATAAAGGTTGAGTTTTTTAAAACTGCTTGAACTCCCCCATCCCCTGTGTTATAGTTTAGGAAGACAAGGGCAAAACAGTTTTGCTCTAAAAACACAGTACCTTCAAAACAGAGGTGTGAAAATGAAAACAATAATCGTAGTGTCTTACAAGGAAGATCGTCATGGGAAAAAGGTTCTCGCTCGAGGAAAAGAAATGGGGGTTCAAACAACTCTTTGGGATATTAGTCAATATCCTAAAAATGCCGAAATAAGCTTTTATCCTTCTCAGGAATCGAGATGTCCTGTCATAACAATCGGTAACTTGCAAATCGAGACTCTTTCGGGTGTTTATTGGAGACGGTCAAACGGAAATCACCAAAACGTGAGGCGTCGGAAAATTGATGAGTACATGGAAAATGAGGGTAGAGTGGTTACACAATCGCTCGCCAGCTATTTCCCTAGTATCAACTGGATTTCAAGTCCTGGGGCAGAAAGATTAGGTGGAAACAAACCAATACAATTAAGGAAAGCTCGCCAACTTGGAATGAATATTCCAAAGACTTGTATTACAAATTCACCCCGCGAATGCAGGAAATTCATCGATGCTCTTAAGGGGAGGGAGTTGACAATCAAGCCTGTGGGAACTTCTTTCTTGAATCTTGACGAAAAAGGTGATCTTGCTTCCAACCAAAACAAAGTTGTGTTCACCAAAATCGTCAATCCAACAGATATCTTGGACAACTTGGACATGGTGAGAAATTGCCCTGTGATTTTCCAAGAAGCTATCAGGAAAGAATTCGATGTCCGGGTGACCGTTGTTGATCAAGATGTTTTTTCGGCTAAGATCATTCTAGATGGATGCAACGACCCGACAAATTTGGACTGGAGAAATTACGAAGGGGAAAGAATATACTCACACCACGTTCTGCCGACTGAAATTAAGAGTCATTGTGTCTCCATCGTAAAATCTCTCGGCCTTCGCTTTGGTTGTGTTGATTTAGGATTTTCTTGTGAGGGACAATATGTGTTTTTCGAAGTCAATCCACAGGGACAATGGTTGCCTTCTGAACACAAACTGGGTTATGATATCTCTGGGTCAATTGTTCGAGGGTTAACTAAGTAAGGGTGTTCCTCTCTTAGTTTCCTCTCATTCGTCAAGGAGGTGTCATTGTGACATCAGCTTGCAAGTCATCCTCGTCAGAAGAAGTGGATCGCACGGGTCCGATTACGCTGATTGCGGCTCGTTCCGCTGGCATGCAGGTCGCTGATATGCCTGATCATGCCGCACAAAACGAGCAAGATACGTTCATTCAGGGAACCGGTGACAGCGACACCATCTGAATGCTCATCGGTTCTGTGGCCACAGAGCCAGCCCTACCAAAAGGCTGGCTCTTTTTCTATGATAAAATCATAAATCATGGGTGAGATAAAAAATCTACTTGAAGAAGACCAGAAAAACATTGAGTTATTGAGGCAAGGGAAAATCTCTGAAGAAGAGTTTAAAAAAATAAATAAACATATTTCCAAAAGTTTTTTTGATATTTTCAAAAATAAAGGTTTCCCCTGTAAAAATACATCTAGCGAAGAAGAGTACGGAGCAGGAATTATTTTAACTCTTCATCAACCACTTGAAAATATTAAAATTATTTATGAGGAAATAAAAAATAAAAAAGGATGTGTTGAAAATAAAGATGAAGCATTTATTGTTGATAAGATAAGAATTCAGGAAGGGAAAAAACAAAAATATGGAACTCAATATAAAATAGTTGAAGGAAAGATAGAATTTTTACCGATTGAAGATGAAGCCAAAGTTAATAATTTAAGGGCAGAAATAGGCCTTGAATCTATTGAAGAATATAAGAGAAAAGCTGAAGGGAATATCTAATAACTTTTTATTAAAAACAAGAACCCCAAATGTAAATGGTTTTTGATGGGGTTGTTGATAAAGTTTGAGTTTTTTAAAACTACTTGAACTCCCCCATCCCCTGTGTTATAGTTTAGGAAGACAAGGGCAAAACAGTTTTGCTCAAAGCACTTTAACAGAAAGGATCAGAAAGTGAAAAAGCGTGGAGTGGTTCTGGTAATTTCCGGACCCTCGGGAGCTGGGAAGGACACGATCTCTGACATTATTATGTCTCAATCGAACTTTTCCAGATTTCCAACTTACACTACTAGAGAGAGAAGGCAAGAGGAAACTGATGGTGTTCATTATCACTTTGTAAAAAAGGAGGAATTTGAAATTCTTTGGCAAAACGGAGAGTTTCTCGACCGCGCTGGCGTTCATGATTACTATGGTTTACCTATCAAAAAACTCAACGAGGCTTTAGAAATTGGACAGAATCTGATGGTCCATCTTATTGCCAAAAGCGCATTGGAACTCAAACGGATTAACCCTGATGCAATGCTGGTGTTTATTCTGCCTCCATCCCTAGAAGAATCTCTGGAGAGAATGCGCAAACGAGGTATGACAGAAGAGCGGACGGTTCGTAGATTAGAGAACGACACCACAACCCTTGATGTAATTGGCCTCTATGATCTTGTGATTACCAATCACAACAACAAAGCAGAAGAAGTCGCGGAACAGATTTTGTCGTTCTTGTCTGAAAATAAAGCTGTGAACTTTTGAGTCGTATTGTTTAACCCAAGAACAATACGACTTTTATTTTTACTGTTAATAATCAAGACTGATAAAACTTTAGGGCTCTTTCAATTACTTTTCTGTTAATATCTAAAGCGTCGTCTTCGATATATTTTTCAATGTCATTGGGATTTACAAAAGCATAATCATCATTTTCATAATTTAACTTTATTGCTCCCTTTATTGTCGCTTGAGCATACTGAGTTTGGTGTGTATCTCCTGCTACTTTATAAACATCTTTAATCCCTATTTCTTTTATTGAAATAATTTCAACCGACAACTCTTCATGTATTTCTCTTCTTAAAGCATCTTCTAGTGTTTCGCTCTCTTCTATCTCACCCCCAGGCAACCGCCACAATCCTGGTGCAATTTTTTTACTCATACTTCTTTTACAAAGAAGTACTCTGCTTTTGTTATCAAAAATAACAGCAGCAATATTGGATCTAGAAATTTTATTGTTCATCTTTTATTAAATCGAAATAGTCAACAATATTGCTTATCATTCCAAATTCCATTATCTGCCTTTTTTCTGATTCGCTAATTGGAATTTTGGGTTTGTAAACAGTGTCATGATGAATATTACTCCATTGATCTACCGAAGGAGTCCTTATCTGAACTTCAATAAAAAAATTATCTACTGGAATATAATAATGTAGAGCACGATAATATATAGAATCTTCACCTATTTTGTTAACAATTTCTTGATTGCTAAAAGCTATGGTGTTTAATTTAAAAGCTACCTCATCAGCAAACGCTTTTTCAAATTCTAACATTATCTCTTTTAAAGTCTGAGATTCTGTAGGAACTATTCTGATTCCAATAACATCAATCAAACTTCTTTTCGGACTAATATTTGAAAAATTTTCTGAAAAACTCTTAAAACTTTTTATTCTGAAGGAAAATTTAGAATTATTGTGTGAGGATATTAATTCTATTCTTTTTCTAATACCATCAATTAATTCTTTACTCTGTTCAAGCGAATTTTTAATGGAATCATAAACAACAGAAGGGTCTGGTAATTCTTCGTTGTCCCCGGAATTCATTTCGCCAAGAGGTAACTCCTGACCATCTCCAAACAACATACTCCTTTCAAATAAATCAGGTTGAGTTTCTTGGAGTACCCTTCTTAGTTGAGAAATATCTTTCAGGTTACTAGGGATTTTTCCAAATTTAGACAAAATTTCAGAAACCATATTTAGTGGCTAAAGACGAAACGGTTGATTCTAAAGTTTCTTCTTTTCTTTCAGGTGCATTTTCCATTTTAGATTATCGAAAATTTCTTTGGCTTTTTCTTTTAATATACCTTTTAAAATCACGGGTGGTTTATGTTTTCCGCTTGATAAAAAAAGTGGAGATATAGTTTTATCCAAAAGAATTTTCCATTTAGAATATCCTCCTAGGTGTGGGGACTCAACAGAAAAAACCACTCTACCTACGCCAACATCTCTAATTACAAAAGAACACATAGCACAGGGTTCAAAATTAGAATAAAGAGTACATTTAGAAAGGTCTATTGTAGGATTAATTCTAAGGGCTTTCTTGATAGCATTTATCTCTGCATGACCTGTTATGTCTTTCAATCCAGTGTTTTTCCCTTCTGCCACAATTCTTGAATCTTTCACAATCACTGCGCCAAAGGGCAGATCACCCTCCTTTAGACTTTTTTCCGCTAACTCAATACATCTATTTATAAAAAATTTTTCTATTTCTAAACCGTGAATTATGGACATACAAAAAAACAAAATCCCGTTTTTACGGGATTTTGTTATCTTTTATAAAATTTTTAATTCTTTTGGAACCACTAAAAACACTGGAAGATTCAAAATTCTATCTTCCTTCAGTTCCATCCAAATACCATGACCGAAACTCAGCATTTTTGTATTCTATCACTCCTTTCAGGTGGTGTAAACTCCAAACCAAGTTGTTTGTTGATAAGAAGCAATAGGTAAAAACAAAGTCTCAAAAACAAATCATAAAACCAAGCTAAATCACCCTGTGGATAATTTTTTGGCATGAAGTTGACAACAAACGCCCCCCTGCTAACATAAGTATAGATCTAATCTTTATCTCTGTGAGTGTTCACAGAGAGGTTAGAAGTGGTTCTTTACACAAAAGGAATACGACATGACTGTTCTCGCAACAATGCCGACCTCTCTCAAAACCGTGCCCTGCACGGTGGAGGAAGTTCTGGCGTACGAACATCCAGTTCTAGTCGCGCGTTTCCAGGAAAAGCTCGGCATCAGTGGCGAAGATGCCCGGCAACTCTTCCATGACACCAAGAGGTTCCTTTACCTCTGCGCGGTGAGTCCGGAGACGATCTCTCCCAACGAGACACTGGATTTCGGCTGGCATGAGTTCATCCTCTTCATGCGTGACTATGAGAAGTTCTGCAAAAAGTACTTCGGTCGGCTCATCTATCATCGGCCGCGCCATCCCAACGATCCGCCGACCAAAGGTGAAGGTGGTCGAAGAGCGCTCAAGCTGGCTCGCGAGGTTTTCGGAGACACACTCTCTGAAAACTGGGACTACCCTCGGCTTGAGAGCGTTGGTGCCGACCCATGCGACAACTGTGGATGCAACGCCGCCTGCAACGACGGCTGAAGTCAGTAAAGGAGCGGATTTCTATTCGCTCCTCTTTTATTTATTATAAATAGGTTATATTCTATCTAACATCGTGAGTAAATATAGAATAAGTTGGAATACAAAAGAAAATGCGAATGCATATGATAAATATGCTACTGGTTTTTCTATGTATAAGAATACTAGTCGAGATCTAGTAAAAATTTCAGATGTTAAACCAGGAATGACAATAATTGACCTAGCAGCTGGAACTGGAGCAACAACACAAGAAATTATAAACGCTGTTGGAGACAATGTTCGTATTATCGCTATTGACCAAGCGGAAGCAATGGTAAAGAAAGCCCAGGAAAAATTTAAGAATAGAAAAAATATGCAGTTTATCGTGGCCGAAGCTGAAAATCTTTGTAAAGTTGTTAAAGAGCCGGTAGACGTAGTCATTTGTAATTCTGCTTTCTGGCAAATGAGGGTAAAAACAACTTTTAGAAATATTTCTGATATTTTAAAAGATGATGGACTATTCGCTTTTAATTTGCCTGATCAATTTTTTAGTTATAGGTATTTTAAAAATAAGCCAAGAAATCCTCTACCTTACAATCTTAAAAACTTAACTTCCTGGGCCAAAGACAACAAATTAACTCTCATTGCTAAATCAGTTAAGGAATATAGCAAAACAGCCGATGAGATAATTGCTTTTAGTAAAATTCCAGTCATGAGTAGAAATTTTAAATCTGCAAAAGAACGAGAAGATTTTATCGCTAATATCAAAAAACATAAAAATTCTAAAAAAAATCAGTGGCTATATTTAGTGTTTAAAAAAACATAAAAAAGAAAATCTATAAAAAAAGACCGCGCGAAATACGCGCAGTCTCTGTGGATAATGTAAAATTACACTCCTAAATATCTAGGCGGGAAAGATGGATGTTGAAACTCTCGACAAGCTTGTGCATGAGAATCCGAAGACGAGTTTCAGAAACCTTGAGAGAACAAGAGATGTCAGTGCCTCCTTTCGCTCGCAAGTTTTTCGAAGCTCTCTTGATTTCTGAAGCAACCGACTCTACGGTGATGTCTTCTTTAATAACAAAGGAGTTAACTCCGTCGATCAGAAGATCTTGGTAGAACTGCTTGTTCGCTACTTCGGAAGTGGTGATGACCGGTCTGCCACAGGAGATGATCTCAAGAGGAGTTGACGGGTGGTGAAAGGTGATATTGAAGCGATTCTCCAGAAAGAGAACAGCGTTGCAAGAGCGAATAAAGTCGGGAATTTGCCAATGAGGGATAAAGCCTTTGACTTCCATAGTGTCCTCCACATCCATCTCCTGAATCTGGCGAAGATATCGTGGAAGGTCTCTGCCGCCCCAATGAGCTTGAAGTGTGACTCTGAACCCTTCTTTCTTGAGAAGTGACATAGCACCAATAAGGTCACCTGTTCCCTTTGACTCTCCAACCTTGCCGTAGACACCCAAGACTAAATGGTCGTGAATAGAAAATTTGGTTGGAAAGAACAGTTCTGGTCGAAGTTTAACAGACACCGAATCGACCAACTTGCCTTGAGGAACACCGAGCTTGAGAAATCGGTCATGATGTGAAGATCTGGTCAGAATCATCATGGCGTTCCGTAAAACTTCGTGGTGGATGGTTTGGAGTTGAGTAGTCAGCATCAGCCGCCCGATGTCGCTGCCGGCATGTCGAAAGATGTACGGAACACCAGTAATCTTTGACAGCAAGTAAGCGACCACCCCATAGGGTTCCAGGTAATGAGACCAGATCAAGTCTGGTCTACCTGCATCCACAAGTTCCAGTCCCAAACTCAAGAGTTTGGAAACGGATGGGTTTGTCTGAGGAATGAAGACATGCCGTTTGTCCATGGTAGTAGAAAAGACCTCGACAGAATTCGGATCCTTAAATCCAGTAAGAAGCTTCTCATCTTCCGGAGACATAGAGATACGATATCCCTCTTCAACTTCTTGGGCATTAGTCAGAACTCGAATCTCGTGCCCCATTTCAGCCAAGACTTGAGCCGTCCAGTAACACTCAGCGCTCACCCCACCCTGAATCGGCGGATATTTGCAGATCATTAGGATTTTCATCTACTTCTCCTTATGTAAATGTACTCTTTTGAGCAAAACCACTTTGCTCTTTTCTAAGGAAGGATTCTACATTAGAATTTTTTAAAAAACAACCTCCAACACCCGTTTTGTGGTAAAATGTTGTCCGCCAAATGAATAATAAAAATATCTCAGTAAAGCTGATATTCAAATACTATTGGCCCCACATTAAAAGATACAAAAAGACGGTCATTTTGACCTTCGCACTTTTTGGCTCGGCTGTAGTTTTGACAGATATTTTTTCTCCCCTTTTATACAAAAAAATCATGGATCTCGTGTCTTTGGGTGAAGTTTCGGAAGAACTATCCAAATCGCTCATAATGACCATATTTATGCTAGGAGGAGTAATTTTCTTATACAGCACGCTTTTCCGACTTGCAGATTATTCAATCGCCTACTCTCAAAGCAAAGCAGCAAAAGACCTAGCGGACGACGCTTTCGCCAGAATCAGTCGGCACTCATACCATTTCTTTTCCAGCAATTTTTCAGGGTCATTAGTGGCAAAAATAAGAAGATATTTGAGGGCATTTGAAGAAATATATGATCAGATAATTTTTACAATTTGGATGAAAGGGCTTGGACTAGTATTTGCTTTTGCTGTCCTGACATACTTCTCGCCCATGCTCGGAATAATTTTCTTGATTTGGTTTACTTTATTTGTGGCGATTTCAATTCCTTTTATTAGAATTAAAATAAAAAAAGACATATTAACGGCTGAAGCAGATTCAAGAGTCACAGCCAGACTTTCAGACGTTATAACCAACATACTAAATGTAAAAATATTTTCAGCGAGTGAAAAAGAAATTTTGAGTTTTGCTGAAACAACGGCGGATGAAGAAAAAAAGAGGCGAGACGCGTGGTATTTTCAAAATCTTCAATTTCTGTTTCAGGGTCTATTTATAGGAATTTTTGAATTTATAGGAATGTTCTCTGTAATTTATCTCTGGATAAACGGGATGGTCTCAGCTGGAACAATAATACTTATGCAGATTTACATCATCGCGGCTTTTAACATCACGTGGACTCTTGGTAGAAATTTCACAAGAATCATGAGATCCCTAGCTGAAGCTAAAGAAATGATTGAGATTTTCGAAGAACCGCTTGAGGTCAGAGATCCAATACAGCCAGAAAAGTGCCTTATTTCCAACGGCAAAATAGAGATAAAAAATATCAGTTTTTACTACAACAAAAAAGTTGATGAAAAAAGCACACGAAATCCTGTCTTCAAAAATTTTTCTTTGAATGTTGAGCCGGGGGAAAAAGTCGGTTTGGTTGGACCATCAGGTGCTGGTAAAAGCACAATCACTAAAATAATCTTAAGATTCGCCAACATAGAAAGTGGAGAAGTGCTCATAGATGGACAAAATATTAGCTCTATAACCCAAGATGACCTGCGAACAAAAATCGCTTATGTTCCGCAAGAACCAATTCTTTTTCATAGAACCCTGAAAGAAAATATTTCTTATAGCAAAACAGACGCCACTGAAGAAGAAATTCAGGAATCGGCGAAAAAATCTCATGCTGATGAATTTATCAATAAATTTCCGAAGGGCTACAATACTTATGTTGGCGAAAGAGGGGTAAAACTCTCCGGAGGAGAAAGACAAAGAGTTGCAATCGCAAGAGCCATGCTGAAAGACGCGCCAATACTAATTTTGGATGAAGCAACAAGCTCGCTTGATTCTATCAGCGAAAAATACATCCAAGACGCTTTTGATAAACTTATGAAAAACAGAACAACAATTGTTATAGCTCACAGATTAAGCACAATACAAAAAATGGATAGAATAGTCGTTATGGAAAACGGCGAAATTGTTGAACAAGGCAAACACAAAGAATTACTTTCAAAAAATGGGCTTTATTACCGCCTCTGGAAACAACAAAGTCACGGGTTTGTCGGTGAATAGATTTTTATCAGCACCAACGCTAGACTTATTCAGCTTGAGGGTCTTCTAAGATGGCGTCTTGCGCTTCTACCTCCAATTCAAGCTCTTCATAAAGATTTGTTGGGAAAGAGCATTCGTAACCTTCAGATTCGTCGCAAATTAATTCGTTACATTGTATTTTACCGCTTACACATTCAGCTAAACAAGAATTATCAGAACAGTTTGAAAAATCTCCCGCCGGCACTTCAAAAGCCCGGTAATATTCCAGACCGTTTGGTGGGCAGTCATCTGGAATAGAACAGTCTCGGTAAAAGCAGATTTCAATTTCTGGATCACAGTCGGCTTCAACATAAAAATCATAATCCTTCAGTCATAAAAACTTATAGGCCGTCGCAATGATGACTAATAAAACAGAAAGAATTATGAGAGCTAAAAATATAAGGAGAAAAAGGAAAAATAGGAGGTGGGGGTGAAAAACTAAAATAGAGGCCGAAATTTATTTATTCGCTACAACCTTAAATTCAACAGTAAAGAGATCGTCAATGACATTGTTAGCCAAGTTGTCAAAAAACTTGTCCGAACCATATCGGATATCCCAAAGAGTTCTATCAAAACTTGCGCGACCCTCAATCACAATTTCATCCTCACCAATAGAAACACTGGCTGGAAAAGAAACTTCCTGCGCAATTTCCTTAATTGTCATTGTCCCGCTCAACTGGTATTGGCCCTCACTTATAACTTCAGCTTTTGAGATCAAAATTTCAGCCGTCGGATAATTTTCAACAGAGAAAAAGTCGTCTGATTTCAGATGTCTTTCCAGAAGATTCTCGTTGGCCAGAATTCCAGTACTTGAAACTTTTATAGAATTCATGTCAAAGACCGCGACCCCGCCGAGTAAAATATCACCATCAACAAAAAATTGGCCCTCTTTTATTTCCAAAGTTCCTAAATCTTTATAATTTGGAACGAGTTTTTTACTGCCTTCCCAAACAACCGTGCTTGTTCCAGAAGAAATTACGAAGGGTGTACCTGTAAATTCAAAAGCTTCCCCGGCAACCGTTTTTTCAGTATCTGACTCTGCGCCGGAAGGTGTAGAGTCATTATTTGAAGAAAATATAAAAAGCGCACCCAGACCCAGAACAATTAAAACGACGAGAAATATTACTGATTTATTCATTTTTTTATTTTAAAACTTATAATTTAATTCTTAATCACATTATACACAAAGAGATAAAAAGACCCAAAACAAAAAATTAGCCGATTTTAGTCGTATCTCTCGGATAAAACAGATTTATAGTCCATTCAAAAGCGATTCGGAGCTTTTTCCTCAAAGAAATAAACTTAAAAAGATAGACCGTCCGCCAAAGCCACCAAGCAAAGCGACCTTGAATTCCAAGCCCGAAGACCACGCCAACCGCCCGCCATTGACCAATAGAAACCAAAAAACCTTTATGTCTGTAAAAGAAAGGACTAATTTCCTGCCCCTCAAGACCGGCTTTAATATTTTTAACTACCGAACTAGATTGTTCAACCGCTACCTGCGCAAACATCGGCAAAGCTTTTTCCTCTCCCCTATTTTTAAAATTAGCAGTATCGCCCAAAACAAAAACATTTTCCAGGCCCCTCATTCTCAAACATTCATCAACTATAATGCGACCCGAATCATCAAGCGCCACAGACTTTGTAAATTTTGGAATCTTGGCAGACACTCCGGCTGTCCAGATCACCGTCCGACTTTTTATTTCCCTGCCATCGCTTAAAGAAACTCCACTCTCCGAAACCCACTTGACGGAAGTTTTGTTCAAAACTTCAACTCCTTTTTTAGCCAAAACTTTTTCCGACCAAATTCTCATATTTTCCGGAAAGATATTTAAAATCTGTTCACTTGAAGAAACGAGAACGATTCTAATTTCTTGTTTTTGGCAAAAAGTCCGGCGGTAATACAAAGACAGGGTTTTAAGCACGAATTCGGCTATTTCACCTGCCATTTCCACCCCGGTTGCCCCACCACCAACGACTACAAAAGTTAAGTATTCCTTTCGTAGATCGTAATCGGCGATCAAGGCAGCCCTTTCAAAAGCATCGATAATTTGAGAGCGAATCTTTACTGAATCAGCTAGAGTTTTGAGCGGTAATCCATAACGCTCGGCGCCGGGAATTTTGTAAAAATTTGTTTCAGCGCCGGTCGCCAAAACCAAAAAATCATACGACAAACTATCGCCCTCGATTGAGACAATTTGCCTGTCCGTGTCTATCAGTCCAGCTTCGGCCTGAATAAATTTTATTTTATCTTTTCGAAAAATTTCTCTTATTGGCTCGGCAACACTTGTCGGGGACAGACCACCAGTCGCCACTTCATGCAAAAGCGGAGTAAAAAGAAAATAGTTTTGTGGGCTGATCAAAGTAATTTCGGCCATTTCCCGATTGGCCATTTTCTTCAAACCACCGGCCACATATATACCACCAAATCCTCCGCCGATAATAATAATTTTTTTCTTATTAATCATTTTTAAATTTTACGGATAAACATTCCAACATTTTATAGAATATTAGAATGTTTTTTGTTCGGTGTTAAAAAATTTTAAAATATCTTTCATCGCTTGATTTTTTACTAAAAGATAACGAGTGCCGAAGTGTCCTCCTCTCCGAAGAAGTTTTAATCTGGCGCCGGTTAGTTTAGCAAATTTGAAAGTTGGTTTGTAAGACACTACCCGATCGTCCTTGGCGTGAATAATAAAAATTTTTCTACCGTCTAAATTTTCTGTTTCGGAAATAGGATTATAAAAGTTGCCTTTTTCAAGTTTTTTCCAATTCTTTAAATCAAAATCATACGCTCGACCAAAGTATTTTCTTATAAATTTCCCAAACAAATCTAAGGGCTCTTCTTTACTCGGATAAGACCAATCAATAACTGGAGAAAAACAAAACACTTTTTCTACTCTCTTGTCTTTTGAGGCCAAAATAGCAGCCGGGCCGCCAAAGCTTGAGCCGATAAGAAAAATTTTCTCGGGTTTTAGTCGAATTTTCTTCTCTGTTTTAGAATCACTAAAACCTTTAGGTAATTCCGAAATAATGTCCAGAATATCTTGATGTGGAGACTTTTTCAAAAATTTACCGTGACTCTCCCACGTGCCCCTATATCTGGGATTAAAAACCCAAAAGCCCTTCTTGGAGATAAGTTTTAGAACTTCGTCCCTACGTGGAGCGCCGGGCGCGCCCGGGCAAAGAATTATAACTTTTTGTCTTTTTGTTTTACGCGCTGGAGGCAAAAATTCGCATATTATTTCTTTTTTGAAAATTGTGCGAGAAATGAACATAACTACTATTTTAGCACGAAAGGAAAAGCCCCCGCTTTGGCGGGGGCTTTTCCGAGAAAATCTCAAAAAAGATTAGTAATCTCTTCTGAAGTTGTCTCTTCTTGGCCTTTCTTCCTTTGGCCGAGCTTCGTCAACAGTAATTTTTCTGCCACCCATTTCAGTGCCATTGAACATTTCAATAGCATTCTTGGCTTCTTCTGGAGTCGCCATTTCGACGAAACCGAAACCTTTTGAGCGTCCCGACATTTTGTCGGAAATTACCGCAGCCGAAGTAACTTGTCCGGCTTTTGAAAAGTGATCGGACAAATCGTTTTCAGTGGTGCTGTAAGGCAGACCACCGACATAAAGCTTAGTCATTTACTTCGTTTGGCTTAAGTGTTTTTCTTATAAAGCGTAAGACGTCGAACCCTTCTTTAAGCCAAACTAAGAACCCCAAACAAGGAGAAACAACTTAAATTTGCTTAAACGAAATGCGCTTACTCAAAGACAAGTATACACGAGTAGCAGAAAAAGTCAATGGGGAAAAGTTTTAAAGATGCTCGAATAGAATGTCGGAGAATATCAAGACTGTCGGCGAGCAAATAATAGTTTGTTCACCCGCATCGTGGGTAATCTTAACGCTGGCTGATTTTATACCGGTAGAAGAATATTCTTTTTCAACATTTTTGCCTTCACCCGACAGTTCCTCGCTTCCGCTCCATTCGTATGATGGGTTTTTTAAATCATCTCCTGGTTCTACTGTCCAAGTAATAGGTGTGTTGATTAGAGCAAATGAACGGTCCGGGTAACAATACGCTTCGCCCTCTCCGAGAATTGTGATATCAAGTTTTCCATCGCGTTTAATATCTTCGGATTGCGTCGGTATGTTTTGAGTTGAGAATGAGCGACGGGATCCGTTTACAGTGGTGTATTCAATTTCTATGAAAAGTAGGCATGAACCATGTGCTGGAGGAGTACAGGACGTTGTATTGTCTTTTGTTTTTGTTATAGTCAATTCATCACCGAAATTATTTTTTGAATTAATCACATCAAATAAGAGACTTACTTCCCGAACAGAACTGGAATTATTTGAGATTTTTACCGGATGTTCTACAGTGTTAGATTCATTACTTGGGATAATAAGAGTTTCAATGTCAACGCTATAATCAAACCCGCCACCTCCATCTCCAACCGCACTCTTGCAGGTGTTAGTCGTAAAAGTAACGCCGTAATTACTGCCTGCAAAACTTATCCAACCAGCGACTTCTTTACTGCCCCAGGCATAGCCCTCAAATTGTTGAGTGCCTGAATTCCAAGAGACGTCGTAAGAATCACCGTCAGCGGTAGTTCCACTCAAACTTATCCAACCGTCCCAGCCGCCGCGATATGCATCATTCTTTAAGGTACCACTACAACCGTTCTGAAACACACTACAAGCTCTCGCCCAGCCAGACAACTCGCCGGATTCCCAATCCAATTTAGCGTTTCCGCCTTGTCCGGGAAAATCAGAAAGCCCGCCGAATTTCACCCAACCGATAGAACCCTCGGCAGTATTATCACCAATCCAAGCATAGCCGTTTAGTAAACCATTTGAGTCAACATCAACACGAAAATTATTTTGCGGGCCGAAACCGATCCAGCCCATTCCGCTTCTGTTTTCGTATCCGCTCCAAGCAAAGCCGGTTAAAGTGCAAGTCGCCCCTGCTCCGCCATCTACCTCGCCACCGCCAGCTCCACCTCCGCCACCGCCAGTCGCGCCAAAAACCTTACCCGACAAATTTAGAGAAACAAGAACCGCAACAACTACAAAAACGCCGGCGATAAAAAACAGAGATTTCTGATTGATTTTTTTTAGATTTTTCATCTGGCTTTATGAGAAAAAGTTAAAGGCCAGTTCCCAATCTTTTTTCCAGTTTTTCAAGACGAGCTTCAAGCTCTTTATTCTTTTCATCAAGCTCTTTGACCGCTTCTACCAAAACCGGCACCAGAGAAACATAATTTACACTTTTACTACCGTCTTCGCCGTAAACGAGTTCAGGGAAAATCTTTTCAACTTCTTGGGCAATAAAGCCGATGTTTTCTTTTTCATCAACCCGATTTTTCCAGTTGAAAGTTACGCCCCGAAGTTCAAGAATTTTTGCCAATGAGTCGGAAAGATTTTGAATGTTAGTTTTGAGATTGGCGTCGGAAGTTTGAACTAAAGCATTCCCAACATAAAGCTCACCGTTTCTAGTTAATCTCATTGGTTCTGGCATCCATATATCTGAATTCCAAAAGCCAAAAACCAAATCATTTGGACGACTCGGGTCACCTTGACCAGGAGAGTAATTATCTCCTCTGGCCACAAGGGCCCACCCCTTACTACCTGGGGTTCCAGTTCCACCAGCGTCCCAAGTTGTCATAAGGTCAAGAGTTGAACCGCCCCCTCCATTTGAAGAGACAGTATTAATTGTTACTGCACTACCCGCTCTTGCCACATGAAGGACCCTTCCTGCCACTACATAAGGCCCTATGGAAACATTACCATTTCCACTTTGAATAGTTAAAGCATTTGGTACCGCATTTACTCCTAAAATTAAGTTGTTTCCTGTACCACTAGTACTAATGCGCCTATGATTACCAGAGGCCAAAGCGATATTTCCGCTCACAGTCAATTTTTCTGTCGGAGTAGCGCCAATCCCGACATTGCCGTTGACTGGTTGCAAAAGAAGATTACCGTTGCCGCCGGGTAAAGCTCTCAATATATCGCGGTCGCCACTAACGTCCCACAAATTAAAGTAATTCTGACCTGCGGGCCTACCGATTATAAAGTTATTTCCTGCGCCAGTTCCAAAAGTAACACCCGCTAAACTACCGGAGCTTGGAGCAATTCTAATATCATTTGTGGTGCTTTTACCGACATCAGTAACTTGTTGAAGATTTGGTGTACTACCACCTCCACCACCACCCCCAGTCCAATCGCCGGGATTTCGATAGCCAATATCCCCATCGTTACCTACAACCAAAATCCTGCTTGTGTTGTTAAATTGTGGTATATCATTTGAATTTCTAAATTTTAGCCGATAGGCCTGTGCTGTACCATTTACATCAAGTTTTGCCCCAGGATTCGTCGTCCCGATGCCGACATTTGTCCCGTTATTAAAAATATTACTGCTCCCTATCCAAGTGCTTCCGTTATGCCGAAGAGTTTGACCGTTAGTGCCAGAAGGAAGTCCGTTACTGCCCCCACTTCCGGTCCAATCGCCAGGATTTCTCCATCTTACATCGCCTGTATCGTTAACCGTCAAAATCTTAGTGTTAACCTCATTTGACCCAATATTTTGAATTTTTAACTGACCATTAATGTGAAGTCTTGAATTAGGATCAGGGTTTGTGGTACCAATTCCCGCCCTTCCCTCAACAACCAAAGAGGTCAAAGAACGCAAACCGCCAGCTACAAAATTGCCAGCTTTTTGCTGTAAGATTCCTCCAACATTAACCGGTACTTGAACATTACCTCCCGGAGGAGTGTCACCAGGCGCGCTCCAGTTGGCAAAAGCAAAATTTATACCGATGCCAATTCCGACAACTAACGCTACTACAAATATTTTAGATAAGGAAGCAAAAATTGATTTCATAAAAGTTAAAATTAAACTGATAAAATTTTAATTAAATAATTCGTTTTCAAGTCGAGCCTTTTCTTCATCTGTTAACCTTTGCTCTTCAGCCAAAGGAGCGAAAAGTTCTTCTTCAGTATCCACTTTTTCCTCATCCGTGATTTTCATTTCTTCCGGCAATGGAGCAAATAATTCTTCTTCTAATCTCTGCTTTTCTTCCTCCGTCAACAAAGACGAGACCGGCTTTTCGGCGGGCATAAAAAAGAAAAAGAAAATTAACAAAGCGACGACCACCAAGATGGCAATCGCGCCCCAAATTATTCCCTTGCCATTTTTTGGCTCTTTCGGCTTAATGCCGATATTTAAAGTATCCATCTAGATTTACCTTTAAATTATACACGAAATCGGCCAGATTTTATCTGAAAGTGTGGAAAACTTATTCGACCAAAGCAGAATCTTTTTTGAGAATTTTTACAAGCGCCAATTCCAATGGCAACTGCGCAATATGTGACGAGTTTGTTTTTTCGTAAGCATCTAGTAGTTCCAGTAAAGCATGAGAATTAACTTTGGAATCTTTTTGATCCGCCAATTTTTTAAGAAATTCGAAATCCTCACTTTTCAACTCTTTTTCAATTTCCTCATCCAAGCCGGCTTTCAGACGCAAAAGCAGAGTAAATCTGATTCTTTGCAAAACAATTTTCAGAAATGTCTTTATATCAACATCCTGACCCACAACTTCAGAAATCGCCTGTAATCCTTTTTCTAATTCGCCATTAGCGATTGAAGCGATAAATTTGTTGACCAATTCGCCTTTTGGTGCTCCAGTAACCATTTCAACTTCTTTAATAGAAATTTTCTTGTCTTTGGAAAAACTCAAAATTTTCTGCAGAATCCCCAGAGCGTCGCGAAATGAACCCTCGGAAAGCAAAGAGATTAAATCAGCCGACAATGGCTCAAGAGAAAAACCCTCTTTTTTGGCAACCGCCGAAACCATATCACGCAGAATAACTTGGCTTGGTCTTTTAAAATTAAAAACTTGGCAACGCGAAATAACCGTCTCTGGCAATTTGTCCGGCTCGGTGGTGGCCAAAATAAAAACAACATAAGAAGGCGGTTCTTCCAAAGTTTTCAAAAGGGCGTTCCCGGCTTCTTTAGTCAACATATGAACTTCGTCCACGATATAAACTTTATAGGGTGAGCGAAAGGGCGAAGCCGAGACTGATTGCTTAATCTCGCGAATGTCGTCTATACCACGATTTGAAGCGGCATCAATTTCGTAAAGGTCTTCTTCTTGGCAACCGATCTCGCGGGCCAGAATTCTGGCAATACTGGTTTTGCCGGTGCCTCGCGCGCCGGTAAAAAGATAGGCGTGCGAAATTCTTTTGAGGCGAACCGAACCCTCAAGAACTTTGACGATATGGTCCTGACCCAAAACATCGCTAAATTTTTGCGGGCGGTATTTTCTATACAAAGCGATTTCTTCATTCATCCCGTACGAAATAGGAAATTTTTAATTTCCGTATTGAAAAATTAAATTTAAATTAATTCGACCACTATTTCCACTTCTTCCAGTAATTCCTAATTTGATAACACTATGATTTCGTACTGGATTCATACAAAGAATTATAAACCTTTTGGGATATTATGAAAATAAAAAAGGCCCCGCCACGTTTAAACGTGACGGAGCCCATACAAACAAAAACCAGTTGTTAGTCTTTTTGGGTGGCCTTAAGGCCTTTTACCCACACCCGTGAGTGGGGCCGCTTAACCCTGCGGCAGAGGTGGGGGTCGGCTCCTCAAATACTCTTGATCACATAGGCCTCCTTCCAGAATGCGAATTTGTGCGAAAAGCACAAATTCTTGGCTGGCAGAGCCGATCACCCAATGTGATCAGCCCAAGCCGGCGCCGGGTCAGACGACAATGTTCATCTCGTGGAACAGGTTCACCCGCATTTTGGGGTCTCCTTTTCTTGGAGTTAAACATCCAGCCCGCGACTTTTCGAAGCCGCGAGCAACGAACATCTTCCACCTCCGGACGGTCTGATTGAACCGCTACGTAGGAAAACCGGAATAAGGCATACCACCCCCCCTAAAACAATGTGCTGGTTTGGAGGGTCGCACTACGCTTCCCTCTTTCTATCTCCTCTCTATCTCCTCTGCTTAACAGCTTAGCACAAAGCGTTTTATTTGTCAAATATAAATTAGGGTTTAGGGTATGGGATATAGCCAATAATGAAATACACCCTTATTTTTAGCCAAAAAAAGACCCCACCGTGTGAACGGCGGGGCCTCTCACGCTGACCTGGATGGCACAGATCAGCAAAGAGCGATGTAACAAAGAACAATTAGCCAGAGCTTCATACATAGTCTCCTTTCGGAAACGACAGCTCCGCTGTCCGTCTCGTGAACAGGATTTGGGCCGGCATCCGCCAACCCCTATCACCACCTTCGCTGATTGCGACAGCGACGTCGCCCACTCCACCTCTTCCTCGGATTCATCATATGTCTGATTATCCGTATCCGAGGGGATCGGTGGTAACGACCACTACTGCTTCGCAAGGGCTTGGGTTCGGCCACCACTTCTGGTGGTGGCAAGAAGTCTCCATACCCTCTCACTAAACGCGGAAAATGAGGCGGAAACATAAACACCTCCTTCTTTGGGTTGTTTCAGCGTCCAAACCGCGCGAAACGACTTGTGCGGTTCGGAGGATTCGGCCCAGTGGCACTGCGCGAGTTTTGAACGGCCCTAGACGGACAGCTTCCCGTTTCCAGAAGAGCGCCTTCAGCCAGAATGCTCTCGTAGACTTCCATGCGGTGAATTGCATATTTTGTAGGCGCCTCAATACCAACCCGAACTTGGGTATCGCTTTCGTGCTTACCAAGACGAATATCGGCAATCTTAATAGTGATAAGTTCACGTTTGCCGTCCGAACTGCTGAGAATGATGACGATCTCTTGATCCTTCTTCCGTGACAAAACCAGCATGGGACCTCCCTGTTTCTTGTTTGGCGATTTTTGCCCTTTTGCTTTGCTCTAATCTTTTTAGATTATAACAAAACCAAGAATTCTGTCAATGTTTGAATGCTGGATAATTATTTAAAACACTAACTGCCTCTTTTGCGCTCTCTGTTTCCATAAGTTTTTCTCGAAGTTCTTTAGCTCCATCCCAATCGCTAACATACGCTTTGAAATGCTTTTTCATAACCGAAAAGTTTTTAGTATTACCAAGTAATTCATCAAAAAGTTTAATATGCTCAATAAGCACTTTAAGGCGCTCTTCTGGGGTTGGTTCTTTTTCCGAAAATAACCACGGATTGCCAAAAATCGCCCGACCAAGCATCACGCCGTCAGCTCCGGTTTCTTCAGCTTTTTTTCTAGCATCGTTCAAATCAAAGACATCGCCGTTACCTATAATCAACGAATTACTTTTCAATTCATTTCTGATTTCCACAGCTCTTTTAATTCTCTCCCACCTAGCCGGCACTTTTGACATCTCTTTTCTAGTGCGAGCGTGGATAGTTACAGCGGCCGGCGATTCGGCAAGAATTGCCGACAACCATCCACCAACTGGCGGATCAAGTTCGTCCTTATTGTAACCAAGCCGAATTTTTACCGAAATTGGAATTTTATCTGAAACCCCATTTCTTGCGGCTTTAATAATTTCCCTTGCCAAATCCGGTTTCTTGCATAAAGCAGCGCCAGCTCCTTGTTTTTCTATTCCCCTATCAGGACAGCCCATATTTATATCAAGACCATCAAATCCAAGATCCAAGACCAATCTCGCTGCTTTTTCCATCATCTCCGGTCGAGCAGTAAAAAGCTGGGCGACTATCGGCCGCTCACTTTCCGAATAAGTTAAATCTTTCAAAAGTTTATTCCTGCCTTTTGTATCAGCCAAAATAAGACCGTCAGCCGAAACAAACTCCGTCCAAAAAACATCTGGGCCGAAAGGTCTTGAATATTTAGCAATTATGCGCCTGAAAGCAACGTCGGTCACATCAGCCATTGGCGCCAAAACAAAAAACGGCTTCACTAGATTTAGCCAAAAATTTTTCCGCATAATGAAAAATTATCTTAACCTATACAGCACCTTATGGCCAAAACTTAAATCAATGTTTTCAAACATAGACAATCCATCTTTGGAATTCTGAAATTCCGGCTCACTGATTAAAGTAACCAAATTTTCAAAAGATTTTTCTGAATTCTCACCGAGACCCAAAATAATTTCAGTCCCCGAGTCTAGCACAATCTTAGCTTCTACCGTGCCCTCTAAGAAAATTTTTACCGGACGAACCGAAAGACTAGTAAGTAATTTCAAAAAGGTTTGCAGGTTTTGAAAAATCTCACCAGTTGTCAAAGACGAACCGACCGTCTTTTCTATACTTCCGCCGTAATAAAACAAGTAATCATTATTTTCGTTACTTTCATTACTTTCGTTGCCGGCAATTTTTTCAAATATAAAACCTGTATCGTCAAAATAAAAACAATCTTCAGGTTTTGACATGGGTGTTTCGATCGCAAGATTTTCTTCACTCTCGATCGGTATTTCCGACAAATCAGGCGTAGAGCACCAAATTCCAAACGGCATTCTTTCTTGAATTTCAATTTTTAGGTCAGACAAACCATCAAGCGAAACTTTTGCATCAGCAATACGATTGTTGGAATCCAAAATCCGCTCGGTAATTCTTCTCTTTGGATAAAGAAAAGCGTTTGAGTTGGCAAACAGACCCCATTTTTTACTATCAATTTCTTTAAAAACCAGCTTGCCAATTTCTTCAGAATTTAAAACGGAGACTCCAACAACCTCCACATTCTTGATTGACAAAAATTCAGCCGACGACAAAAAAGATAAGCCAACAACTATTGATGCAAAAAAAACAAAATATAAAACAAGTCGCCCCAAAGCTCTTTTTTTTCTTTTTCGCGCCAGCTTTGAAGTTTTGGGTTTTATTCCGTCTCGCGGCATATTTTTACAAACCAATAAATTCCCTACCAGAAAGGTATGGGCGAAGAACTTTCGGCACTAAAATTTTTCCATCAGCTTGCTGGAAATTTTCTACAATAGAGATCAGGACTCTCGGGGTCGGAATTGCCGTATTGTTTAATGAGTGAGCATAACGCTTCGCTCCGTTGTCGTCGTAGCGAATATTGAACCGCCGAGTTTGAAAATCGTGGTAATAAGAGGCGCTTCCAATTTCTCTATATTTTTCTTGGGACGGAATCCAGAGCTCAAGCTCATATTGCTTAACTTTTGAAGATGACAAATCGCCAGTGCAAACAATCAGCCGTCGATACGGCAGACCAAGCGACTCGATAAACTCTTCACTTTTTCTGGTAATTTCTTCGTGAAGTTTTTCTGATTCTTCGTGGCTGGCTTCACATAAAATAAGTTGTTCAAATTTGTAAAACTCATGGACTCTCAATATTCCTTTCGTGTCTTTACCATGACTTCCAGCTTCCCTGCGATAGCAAGGAGAAAAAGCTAAAAACCTCTTAGGTAAATCGCTTTTTTTCAAAATCTCTCCGGAATGATACGCCATCATCGGCACTTCGGCAGTACCAGATAGATAATCACCGTCTTGTGTTTCGAACAAATCTTCAGCTTCGCTCGGTAAGTGACCAGTCCCATAAAAATATTCTTTTTTGACGATTGATGGCGCAATAATTTCTTCAACCCCCTCTCCGGAGAAAAAATCTCTAGCGTAATTCCAAACAGCCCAAGAAAGTCGCGCGCCGTCATTCTTAAGAAAATAGCCGCGAAAACCGTGCGCCTTTGTCCCACGTTCAAAATCAACCATTTCGTTAGACGTCATCAATTCAACGTGATCTTTGACCGGAAAATCAAATTTCGGAATCTCTCCCCATTTTTTTAATTCCACGTTGTCTTCCTCACTCTTACCCTCGGGCACCGAAACGTCAGGAATGTTTGGTACCGCAAGCATCAAGCCCTGCCACTCCTTCATTACTTCCTTTAGTTCTGATTCGCCGTCTTGAAATTCTTTTTTTAAGGCCTGCATTTCTTCAATCAGTTTTTGTTTTTGTTCGGGGTCCGAGGCCAATTTTACGACTCCTTCATTAGCTTGGTTTTGCCGGCTCTTTAAATTTTCAGTCTTGGCAAGTAACTCTCTTCTCTTTTCATCAAGAGCAATTAATTTGTCCAAATCAATTTCAACACGCTTTTTTTTGGCGCTTTCGGAAATGATTTCTTTGTTCTCTCTAATAAATTTAATGTCTAACATTGTTTAGAGTTTAGGGATAAATATAAACACTATGATAACAGAGATGTTAGAATTAATAAATAATGCCAATACCTGATGAAATAAAAGTTCTGCCGGAAAAAAAATGGCCAGCGTGTTTAAAAGAAATTGCCGACCCGCCAAAACGCCTTTTTATTCGAGGAGAATTGCCACCAGAGGATTTCACTTGGCTTTGCGTCGTTGGCTCCAGAAAATTTACCCCTTACGGCAAATCGGCCTGCGAAGAAATACTTGACGGCTTGCGCGGGGAAAAAGTAGTGATTGTTTCAGGGCTGGCGCTTGGAATGGATTCAATCGCTCATCGCAAGGCGCTAGAAATTGGCCTCAAAACAATAGCAGTGCCCGGCTCCGGTCTGTCTAACAAAGTTCTCTATCCGAGCTCGCACAGAAATCTGGCGGAGAAAATAGTGGAAAAAGGCGGCTGTTTAATTTCCGAATTTGAGCCGGATTTTCAAGCCACACAATACTCCTTTCCCCAAAGAAACCGAATTATGGCGGGACTCTCTTCGGCAGTTTTGGTTGTTGAAGCAAAAATAAAATCCGGCACCTTAATCACCTCCCGCTTGGCTTCGGAATACAACCGCGATGTCTTGGCCATCCCCGGCTCAATTTTCAGCAGAAGTTCGGAAGGGACAAATATGCTTATTAAGCTCGGCGCTTATGTGGTTAGAAATTCGGCAGACTTGAGAGAATATTTGGGACTAAAAGAAGAGACAGATTTTGAAGATAAATTTTCCGATTGCACCGAAGAAGAAAAAATAATCATAGAGCTTTTACAAACACCTTTGGAAAAAGACGAGTTGATTAGACAAAGCGGACTGTCGCCGAGCCAAGCGCAAATTCTTCTTTCCACTATGGAAATAAAAGGGATGATCAAAGAGGAGATGGGAGAAATACGGTTGAATTAGGGATTAGGGTATAGGGTGTAGGGTTTAGGGTATGGGGTATAGTCACTAATTTAGACCTAAAATATAAGGGTTTGCGACATCCTTATATTTCAGGCAGTATTAAATACAAAAAAAACTTGCAAACTACAAGAATTTTTTCTCCTATTTCTCCTAGCGCCTAATCTCCTAGCACCTACTTAATAGCTTGAATTTTAACTTTAAAGAAGGGTTGTCGGTGGCCACGTCTTTTATAATATCGGCTCTTAGCTTTGTATTTTACAACTTCAATTTTTTTGTTTTTTCCAGCTTCTTCAAAAACCGCTTCAACTTTAGCGCCATCTATGTAAGGCGCGCCAATAGTAGTATCTTTTCCATCATCAACTAAAAGCACTCTATCAAAGACAACTTTGTCGCCTTTTTTGAAATCGCCCTTTATTTTCTCAATTTTAAGAGTGTCACCAACCGAAACCTGATATTGCTTGCCACCAGTCAAAATCACGGCAAATTCGTCCTTGCTTGCCTTTACGGTTTTTTTAGCTGTTTTTGTTTTTTTGTTTTCGGCGGGCATATTATTGTTAATTCTACACAATTAGCCGCCGATTGCAACTTTTAGCTATTTTCGTCAGCCGGTTTATCTATAAATTCAGTCACAATTCCCGGGGCTGAACCAGTAATTCGCAGAACGTCTTTGTCAATTTTATTAAGCTCTTTTGAGCCCAAATTATATTGATTAACCGTGGTTTTTAGAGAATTTCCAAGCTTTAAATTGTAGTCTTCAAAGGCCTTTATATGCTTCCCTAGTTCTCCAACTCTTTTAACAATGTCTTGGGCTTTTTCTTCAATTTGGAGAGCATTTAAACCTTGCAAGACTGTCTGAAGGTAAGCCAAAAACGAGGTCGGGGAAACAATAATGACTTTATATTTAGAAGCCGCTCGTTGAATAAGATTTTCTTCTGAAATCAAACCGACCTTCCCAATAAGCAGATCGTAATAAATAGCTTCATGAGGAATGAACATAAACGCAAATTCCATGGTCCCCTTATCCGGCTGAATATATTTTGAGGTTTCAACAATACGGTTTTTCAAATCGTTTTCAAAAATCTTTTCCAATCTTTTGCGCTCCGGCTGGTCTCTTTCTTCGGCCAATCTATTGTAATTTTCCAAGGAGAATTTAGAGTCAATCGGAATTATCCTGTCTTTGACAAAAACCACGGCATCAACAATTGTTCCATCGGGAAAAGAATATTGCATTTGAAAAGATCCCGGAGGTAAAACATTTTTTAAAAGCGTTTCCAGATAATATTCGCCAAGAACTCCTCTCTGTTTTGGATTTTTTAAAATATCCTGCAAGCTTTGAAGCTGGTCGGCAAAAGAAATTACTTGTTTTCCGGTCTCTTTGACTTCGGTCAATTCTCTGGTAATTTCCTTTATGAGCTTTTGCGAATCACCATAATGAAAGCGGATAGCTTCATTGACTTGACGCGAAGTCTCGCCCATTTTTGAGTCTACCACTTTGGCAAGCTCATTCATTTGCTGTAAAATCAGATTAAGTCCGGAATCGCCTGCTTTTGAGCTATTTTTTGATTTCAAAAAAAACCAAACCAAAAAACCATTTGATAAAACCAAAACTGTCGTCAAAATTATAAGAAAAGTTTCCATAATTTAATTATAACAAACAAATGAAGATAAACGACAAAATAAGGGGGGATTTAAAAAAATCTATGATAGAAAGAGATCAGCTTAAATCCGATACTTTGAAGGGGTTGCTCGCCGCTTTTACCAACGAGCTTGTTGCCAAAGGACGTAAACCACAGGAAGTATTGGACGAAAATGATTGCCTCGCAGTCATTAAAAGGGCTGTTAAACAAAGAAAAGATTCCATAGAACAATTCCAAAAAGGTGGGCGCGCTGATTTGGCTCTGCAGGAAGAAAAAGAATTGGAAATTTTGAAGCAATACTTGCCGGCAGAAATTGGTTTGGATGAAATAAGAAAAGTTGCTCTAGCTAAAAAAGAAGAGTTAGGAATCACTGACAAAAGCAAAATTGGAATCCTGATCGGCGCGGTGATGAAAGAATTGAAAGGTCAAGCTGACGGTGGAGAGGTTAAAAAAATTGTTGAAGGATATTTTTCTTAAAATCTTGCGACAACCTGATTTTTGTGGAAAATTATAGGCGCGGCCCTATCGTCTAGTCTGGTCTAGGACGTCGCCTTCTCAAGGCGAAAACTCGGGTTCAAATCCCGATAGGGTCACAAATTGAAACTTGGTCGGAAGTAAGCGCAAAATCTGGGCGCGCCGAAGGCGCGCTGATAGGCGTCCGAATGAAATCCGTCTTGTGGGCGCGGGCGAATTCAGAGGGCGGGCAAAATGAGATCGAAATAGTTTTGTCTTGGAGCGCGGGGTTCGTTCCAAAAGAACGAAGAAAATCTCGCATCTCATGGAGATTTTCACTGCTTGCCAGAAACCCCGCGCGTTTTGAATCCAAAATCCACTTCCGCAGGGGTTCGACCCAATTCTTTCTCTCGGCTCGGGTAGATGAAGATTTTGCTTGAAGCGAGCTTTTTTGACGCATGAGCGCGTCCTTTTTCGTCAGATATATTTCGTGCTCAATATCGTGGTTTAAGTATAAATCAACAAGCGCGTCGAGCTTCGCTTCAAGCGTTTTCAAATCTTCCTTCATCTGTTCGAGACGATTTCCCGAAGCGTGGATTTCGTCATGCTCAAAAACTTCAACTTTTTTGAGCATATAATCTGCCCACGCTTCGGGAAGCGACACTGATTGAAGCTGTTCTTTGACTTGGAGAGCGAGCGCATCTTCCTGTAAATATCCTTGACCACATTTTCCTTTCTTTTTCGTGCAACGATAATACCGATACCGACCGCCCATTTTCCCCGTACACCATTGAGCGGTTATCATACTTCCACATTCGCCACAACGAAAAAGTCCAGTGAAAGGAAAATTGTGAGATATTTTGGAATGTCTTGGATGCGCTCGCACGGAAAGTTGTTTCTGCACAGCTTCAAACAGTGTCGGAGAAAGAATTGGCGCAAAGCTTCCGGGAAAATATTCCTCACGATGTTTGGTAAAACCGAGATACGCACGATTAGTTAAAATCCTTTTCACGGAAGCTTTGCCAAGTGGCGTTCCGGACTTTTGAGCAACACCGTGGTCAGCCAAAAATTGCGACAGCGAAATGAGGGTATGTGTTCCTTTTACATATTCACCAAACGCGCGCACGATAATTTTAGATTTCACCGGATCAGGTTCAATATTGCGCGTAGTTGGATTGTTCACATACCCGAATGGAGCTTTGGTCAGCCACTCTCCTCGTCGCAATTTTTGGCGCATACCTCGCTCTACATTTTGTTTCAAATTGTCGGAATAATACTTGCTCTGTCCGAACGCCACTTGCAACATAAAGAGCCCCTGCGGTGTCGGTTCAAACCAAAATGTCGGAAATCGCAAAGAAACAATCTTAGAGGTGTCTACGGCGTAAATGATGCGCCCTCCGTCTATGCTATTTCTCGCTAACCTATCAGGATGCCACGCGAGAATACCTACGCCATCCATTTTCTCAATGCGCATCATCATTTCGCCGAACACTTCTCTCCCCGGACTCTTTGCGCTTTTCGACTCTTGAAATTCCTCAAGAATTTCAAGATTTTCTCTGCTCGCAAATTCACGAAGCTCCACAAGTTGAGCCGGAATACTCATCACTTGCTTATCATCATCTTCGGTGCTCTTGCGAGCATAGAGAAAATATTTTGGTTTGGACATATATGTTTTTGGATTCAAAAAAAGATTAAACTGTTAAGATCTCATTTCTTGCTTTCCGCCCGCCCTCCGATTTCGCCCGCGCCCGCAAGACGGATTTCATTCCCTCGCCATACAGCGCGCCTTCGGCGCGCCCAGATTTTGCGCTTACTTCCGACCAAGTTTCAATTTGTGATCTAATCATAACCTTTGCGCGAACCTTTTTTGAGAGCTAATCGCACGCTCCGCGTGCGTGGTGGCTTTAGACCAATGCGTACGCTCCGATTGCGTTGTGACTCTCACAATCCGACCAGCGCCTCGCAGACTCGGCGCTCCGCCCTCGCCCCGTTCCGCCTTTCCATACTTATTTTTTTCGCGGGGGTGTTTTTTTTAAAATTGAATGGGCGGAAACGGGGCTCGGTCGGGCATTTGTATTATAGAACAATATTGTTTTGTAAAGCAATTCTGGCTATGCTTATCCTGTGACTAACTCGGCAAAGAAACTAGGCGCGAATGTCCGGCGTATCCGCCTTGCGAAAGACATGACGCAAGGCGATTTATGCCGAAAGCTAGGGGTCGATCGCGGCTACATGAGCAACGTGGAGACGGGAAAGAAGAACCCGACGCTTTCGACCATTGAGCGCATCGCCCAGGCGCTCGGGGTTTCTGCCGACGAGCTTCTCAAGTAATCATGAACCTCAAAAGTATCACAATCAAAAATTACAGGAGTATTGAGAAAATCAGTTTTGACACTGATGCTCTTGCTGACGACACATATACATATGGCTTGATAGGTGTAAACGAAGTTGGTAAGTCAACAATCTTAAAGGCGATAGCATTAAAAGATGGTCTCAAGAATCAGAAAGGAGAAACTTTGCCGCTCCAGAAAGATTTTAGAGTCAAAGACGACCCTATTGAAATTGAGTACGAGTACGTTTTGGACAAGGCAGAAATTAAAGAGGCTAAGGAATACCTGCTACAAAAGGCTCCTGATGCAGATTTCAAAGATAGTGATTTGAGTCGAGTTGTCTTGACGGCGTTGTTTGAATACAGTTCGCCCAGCAACGTTCAGTATGTCTTGGAAATAAAAAGTATGGATGAAGGAGATGCCTTGCGAGAGCAAGCGGAAAGTCATCTTGAAGATTTCATCGTTGAAAGAGTCCACACATCAATTTTTTGGACAGCAGAAGATAGGTACTTAATATCACAACCTATCAACCTAGCTCAATTTGCGGAAAACCCAGAAGACATTTCTATTCCTTTGAAAAATTGTTTCGCTCTTGCTGGCTTCGATAGTAAAGAAGCGATTAAAGAGAAAATATCGTTGATTACAGAATCCACTGAACGGGAGGCCCTAAAGGATGAACTTGGAAGACAGGTCACTAAACACATTAACGACGCTTGGCCCAAGCACCCTATCAAAATAACTTTTGATATTTCAGACGGCCTAATTAACTTCCATGTTCACGATTCAAAAGCGAAAGGAAAGGCAAAAACAGCCGACCAACGAAGTGATGGATTTGGCCAGTTTGTTTCCTTTTTGCTCACTGTTTCAGCACAAAATAAAAATGAAGAACTGGCTGACTCCATCTTGTTGCTAGATGAACCTGAAACACATCTACACCCACAGGCGCAGGAGGATTTGCTGAAGGATGTGGTTAAGATTACGCAAAATAGTCGCAATAATATTGCGTTTTTTGCGACCCATTCTAACTACATGATCGACAAGAAGGACTTAAGTCGCACTTACAAAATCACAAAACCCAAAGACGCGACCGAAAAAGAACGGTTCGATCAAAAGGGCTCAACTTATGCGAGCGTGACATTTGAAGTCTTTGATATTCCCAGCACGGATTATCACAACGAACTTTACGCGAGACTTCACGAAAGCTATCAGGATGCTGATACAAGTGATGCCGATAGAGTCCACATAAAGAATTTCGACGAGAATTTTCTTGCAAAGAAAGGCCTTAAAAAAGACAAACCTTGGAAGGGTAAGGCCAACAGCGCGACGCTACCGACATATATCCGAAATTGCATACATCATCCAGATAACGGTGATACCTATGAGGAGAGTGACTTGAGACACTCTATTGAACTACTTCGCTCTTATCTATGAAAACCAAGTCATCGAACAAAAGCTTACATAAGGCCGTCGTTACTAAGAATGACGAGTTTTATACACAACTCCCCGATATTGAAAGGGAGCTAAAGCACTACAAAAAACAGTTCCGCGACAAAGTAGTGTATTGCAACTGCGACGATCCATTTGAGAGCAATTTTTTCAAATACTTTGCAGCTAATTTTAACGCGCTTGGATTGAAGAAACTTATCACGACAAGCTTCGTCAGGTCGCCTATTGCGGGCGGACAACTACCCCTCTTTGAAATGCAGGGGCTAAAACCCGACGGCAAAGAACCGTTCAAAATTGAAATACGGGAGGTGCCGGACGCAGACGGCGACGGCGCGATCAATCTTGATGACGTGAAGTATTTGCTACAACACGACAAGAACACCGCAACGCCCCTGCACGGTCATGGCGATTTTCGTAGCGACGAGTGCATGGCGTTCCTCAAAGAAGCGGACATTGTAGTGACAAATCCGCCATTCTCCCTCTTTCGCGAGTATGTCGCACAGCTCATGGAACACAAAAAGAAGTTCTTGATAATTGGTAACGATAACGCCATAAAATACAAGGGCATTTTTGAGTTCATCAAAGCAAATAAGATTTGGCGCGGCTATGGGAAAGTCAAAGAATTTCGTAAGCCTGATGGTTCGATTCAAACATTCGGGAATGTTGGTTGGTATACCAACCTTGATGTAGAAAAAAGGCATCAGAAATTGACTCTGTATAAAAACTACAGCCCGAAAGAGTACCCCAAATACGATAATTTCGATGCGATTGAAGTTTCAAAAGTCGCAGAAATCCCTCAAGACTACGATGGCGAGATGGGAGTCCCTATAACTTTTTTGGATAAGCACGATCCTGAGCAGTTCGAAATCGTGGACATGCTAAATAGGTATACTCTACTGGACACACAAGGGACAAACGAGGACGTGCGCAGGAGACATTCGCACACCTGCAACATAAACGGTAAGGCTGTTTTCTCAAGAATTGTAGTTAAAAATAAGATGCCAAAATAAATATATGAAAATTGATTTGCACAAAATTTCGATACGCGAAGTAGTGAACGGCTTCAAAGACAGCGCCGAGGAAGGCGTCGTGGCGTACGGCGGCAAGCTCGATGTGCGCCCGAAGTATCAGCGCGAGTTCGTCTATAAAGACAAACAACGCGACGCGGTGCTCGATACAGTCAAGAAAGGATTTCCGCTCAACGTCATGTATTGGATGGTGCGCGAGGACGGCGGCTTTGAAGTGCTCGACGGCCAACAGCGCACCATCAGTATCGGCCAGTATGTAAACGGCGACTTCTCGCTTGGCGACCGCTTTTTCCATAATCTCATCAAAGAGGAGCAGGAGCAGATTTTGAACTACGAACTGATGATTTATTTCTGCGAAGGCACGGACAAGGAGCGGCTCGACTGGTTTAGGACTATCAACATCGCGGGCGAGAAGTTGACTGACCAAGAGCTTCGCAACGCCGTCTATACCGGCCCGTGGCTTTCGGACGCAAAACTCAAGTTCAGCAAGACCGGCTGCGCCGCGTATCACTTGGCGAACGACGGCGGAGCGCTCTTGAGCGGCTCGCCGATCCGCCAAGAGTATTTGGAAACTGCGCTCTCATGGATAAACAAGGGCGAGGTGGCGGATTACATGGCGAAGCATCAGCACGACAAAGACGCCGAGAAATTGTGGGAATACTTTCAAGATGTCATCGCATGGGTGCGAAAGACGTTCCCGAACTACCGCAAGGAAATGGCGCATGTAAATTGGGGCGAGCTATACAACGAATTCAAGGACAAGAAACTTAACGCCGCTAAACTCGAAACCGAGGTCAAGAAGCTGATGCAAGACGAGGACGTAACGAAAAAGTCCGGCATCTATCCGTATGTTTTGACCGGCAACGAGCGCGAACTTTCTATCCGTGCGTTTACCGACAAGATGAAGCGCGAAGCGTACGAGCGGCAAGACGGCATTTGCCCGTTCTGCAAAAAGAAGTTTGATATTTCAGAAATGGAAGCCGACCACATCACGCCGTGGCACGAGGGTGGAAAAACGACGGCCGAAAACTGTCAGATGCTCTGCAAGCAAGATAACCGGACGAAGTCCGGGAAATAAAACATTATGTATCTATCGCGACTCATAGTAAGAAACTATCGGTCGATAAAAGGGCTCGATCTAAAATTCGAGCAAGGAAAAAATATAATCGTCGGAAGAAACAACGCAGGAAAAAGCAATATTGTGAAGGCCGTTGATTTGCTTCTTGGCGAAAGTTCTCCGACTTGGAACAAGTCTGAAAATGTCACCGACAACGACTTCTATTCTGGCAAAACGGACAGCCCCATTTTTATCTGGTGTGAATTAGACAGAGTAAAGGACGAGGAAGGTAATCTGGAGCCACTAGATTTTTCTGATATTGCCAACTCGGCGGTCGCAAGGATTGTTCAAGGCGACCGCCGAAACCCAGACAGGTACACTATTCAGATTAATGATTTTTCAGATGAGGAAACAGAAAAGATATTTGAATTCTACACCGAGGAGGGCGACGCGAAGTTAAGTGATAATAACTCGGGATTTAACAAGTATTGGGTTGGGGGTAAAAGTTATTGCAAAACGAATTTTGAGGATGAGTTTCAGAATGTTGTAAAAGTTGCTTTTGCTTTTAGTGCGGAGAAAGTTGAGGGTAAACTCGTTAAGCTTCTTGCTTTTTTGTATACAACAGATGGCACTAATTGGAATATTGCTCTTGGTGGCGGCAATATTCGGTCAGTATTTATACAAAGTGCAATCATTCCAGCATTTCGTGATCCAAAAGATCAGCTACGCATTACCAGTTGGACATGGTACGGCAAGCTGCTGAAAGAATACATCCCCGCAGACGACCCCGCTCTGAAGTCGGCTTTTGAGCAAGTAAAAAATGCTTCTAATGGTGTTTTCAAAAAACTGCAGGACGCGGTTTGCAATAAAAATATTGACGTTACTTTTCCTAATACAAAATTAACTTTCCAGTTCAACCCCGATACAAAACAAGATATCCATAAGAGCACGCTTATATATGTTGACGATGGTTTTAATAGCGAACTGAAGGACAAAGGCTCAGGAATACAGAGCGCCGTAATCATTGGACTCTTCGATTTTTACATACGAGAAGTAGCGAAAACAAAAAGCTCAATTCTGGTTATTGAGGAACCGGAACTTTATTTACATCCCCACGGCAGGCGTGTTATTTCAGACCGTCTAAATCATTTTTTAGATAACGGAAATAATCAAGTAATTGCGACGACCCACTCGTCAGAATTCATTACTGCTGCAGCTGAAAATCTAAACATTATTGTTGCTCATAAAAATAAAGAAACGCACGCTAAGAATATCCGTTTCGATTCTCCTAAGAGGAAGCAAATATTGATTCGGAAACAAAATGCAGAGATGTTCTTTGCAGACGCTGTGATTCTGACCGAAGATTTAAAGTATTTTCTTGAAGTAGCCGCAAAAGATTACGGCAACGCCAAAGTTATAGAGCAACCTGACAAGACACTTGGAGAAAACTGGCTGAATAACTATAACGTGTCAATTCTGAACTGTGGCGGGAAAACCGAGTTTTGGAAATATGTAGAAGTGCTACGGGAATTAGAAATTCCAGTTTTTGTAGTCGCCGATTTTGACTTTCTGTGCGATGGGATAAACGAATACATGACGAAACTGAGTGAACCGCAAACAAAAATTGATAAACTAAACTCCGTAAAATCTGGCTTGCCAACGCCCTGTAAATCTCTTGAGGACATTACAGACGAGACAAAAAAGAACGAGGTAATCGCATACTTGAAAGAACTCGAGCAAGAAAGAATCTACGTACTGCCGGGCAAATTGGAAGACCTGTATAAAATCAAACCAAAAAGCTCAAAGGAACAAGGGGTGCTAGAGACGATTGGAGCAATGATTGAACAAAATAGAGGATTGGGTGAGTTTGTCAGCGATACTGATTTCAAAATGTTTTTTGACCTGTTTGTAACCGAATGTATCACTGCGAGTCCAGCAGCTCCTGTTGAACAAGAACCGGAACCAGTAGCCGTCAATGACGAGAACGAGCACGATATAGACCCCGATGAGATTCCGTTTTAGTTAGGGAGCCCCGCCAGTTCGCTTGCGTAGCTTGCGAGATGGCGGGGTTTGTGCGCGCACGGGAGGGAGCGCGGCCATCGGCACGCGCGTGGGGCAAGCACATGACTTGGATTTGAGGCCTCGGGCATTTCCGCGACGGGCGTCCTGGCCCACGGGTGAGCGCCGCCCCTAAACGGAGGCACTGACTAACGAAACTTGCCACCAAACGCAGTAATGAAAACGAGGAGGGGGGTTGTGCGACGACGGAATCCGAAGGAACGAGGATGAGGAGGAGCTGGGGGGAGGATTCCTTCCTCCCCCCAAACAAGGGCGACGCCCGAGCAAGCGCCGAGCACGGCGCACTTGCGAGGATAAGCGGCGCACAGAGGCATCTAGGCGCGAGCAGCCCTAGCGGAAATGCCCGAGGCCGGATGGCCGAGTGGTGCACTCCGTGGCCATGGACAACCAAAGCCGATACAATACGACCGAGGCCACCGCATTGGAAGCCCCACGCTTCACCTTCTTAGGTGAAGCCCGACCGAGCCCCGTTTCCGTCCATTCCATTTCAAAAAGAATCCCCCCGCGAAAAAAGAAAAAGCATGGAGGCGGAAACGGGGCGAGGGCGGAGCGCCGAGGCTCTGCGAGGCGCTGGGGCGTCGGGCTAGAGCTTCTCGAAATATGTTCGCGCAAAGGTTAGCAATTCATCACAATCAGAAACTTCGCGAGAAGTTAAACCAACACCAACCCGCTCCGAAGGCGCGGGTCGGGGGGGTGAAAAATAAGATTAGTAATTTTTTAGAGCTTCCCAAGTTGCGTCAAAAACAACCCTAGCGCCAAGTCGATTTTCGTGAACCGGATTGTCAAAATAATCTCCCAATTCCTCGGTTCCAGCTAAATCCAAAAAATCTTGCGGTAAATAAGGTTCCGGATCAACAATAACTGCTCCGCGATAGCCCGACAAAGCGTTGGCCCATTGTTTTGAACGATAATAAGGTGTCTGCCAGTCAACCCGTGGGGTTGGATGATCTAAAGTTAGGATATGAAGAGCTTTAGGATTTACGCTTGCTACCCTGTCCATAAGCTCTTTTGTCGCATCAATCAGAAGCTCAACATTAGATTCTGCATTACCGGCGTATTGCCAAAAGATAATGTCGGGGTTAAAAGCTTTGACATAAGCCGTCCAGCTCTCGGCTGAAGTTTCCGTCGCCTGACGATGATAATTTCTACCTCCCACTGCCATCTCTGAAAGCGCGATACCATTTTGAGCATTTCGTAAAACGTTAACTCTAAAAATTGTTGATTCACCAGAGACACCTTCAAGCAAAAAACTTCTGTTCAGCGCAGGATTTTCCATCCCTGGCAAAATCATATCAACAAAATCAACCTCGTAATTTTCTGAAAAACTGTCAACTAAAATTTCGGGGTGCGATTTAACAATATCCGTATCACCAGAAACTTCGACCGGTGTAATTTTGAATTGTCCGCGGTCAGGTCCGGAAAGATATTGCACGGTTAATTTCAATTCCGCGGTTTTAGGCATCAGTAAAACATTGTTTCCAAAATTGGCCATCTTTAAAACTCGCCCGGGAATCAAAACTAAGCCGGGAAAATCGCCGACAGAATGGAAAAGAGTGGAAGAATCAGTGGCGCGCCAAGCTGGCGGAGTGTTGGTCATGCTACTTCCGGAATTAAAAAGAAAATTGACATCTAATTCGCTTTGACCAAAACCCTTAAGAGGTATGACGAAACCGTTTCCCGCCAACCGATCCTCTTCAAAAGCAATATTTTCCAAACCATCAAAAGCGAAGCCAATTGGTCTTGCGATTCGGCTGTTGCCCATGTAGAGAACGTTTAAGGTTTCAGCGGAACCATTTAAAAGTTCGGAAATTTTTTTCTTCTGCCAGCCCGGAGCTTGAAAGTGAGGGGTCAATCCGGTCGGCGTCGGAGAAAGATTGCCATCAATTGCCTTTTCTACCGGCTCTTTAGCGTTTAATGGAAAAAAAGTTTGAGCGGCAAAAAGAGCAGCTGTTACAATAAAAATTATAAATAATAGAGACGTTGTTTTTTGATTCATATTGTTTTTTAAACTATTAAATATTATTAACTTAAAAACAAAAAGTTTTATCAGAAACTCCAGCTTTGTTCTTGCCTTACCAAAAGTTCTTCTTTTTTCATCGGATCATTCATGATTTCTTCAACTGCCCGCTCCATTCTAGCTGATTGTGAACCTTTTACTAAGACGATGTCGCCTGGCTGAACCATAATTTCCACTTGTTTTCCGGCTTCTCTGGAATCGCCAAAATTAAAAATTTTTTCAGGCGAAAACCCCCTTTCTAAAGCGCCGTCATTGATGCATTTTGCTCGAACACCAACAGTAAAAATAAAATCGGCAAACTCGGCCACTAAAGCTCCGGCTTTTTTATGTTCGTCAATTGAATACCGTCCTATCTCCATCATATCGCCCAAAATTACAATTTTTCTTCCAGCCCACTTGATAGATTTCAAAGTATCAAGCGATTCAAACAGGGCAACCGGAGAAGAATTGTAGCTATCGTCAATAATAAGAGAATTTTTTACACCTTCTAAAATCTTCATTCGGCCCGGCTGACTTCTATAATCAAGAAGACCTTCAATTGCTTTTACTGGATTACCACCTTGAGACAAAATGGCCGTAACCCCGGCCAAGACAGCATAAACTTGCTGACGGCCAACTGTGCCGTAAATCGTGGCCGGCACACTTGAACCATCAAAATTAATTTTGAAATTTATACCCGAAGGAAAACCAGTTTTTCTATCATAAATAATTGCATAGTTTGAAGCAGAGACTCTGGCTTTTTTGTCAAAACCATAAGACAACTTGGTCAATTCTTTTCTGTCCTCAATCTCCCTTCTTATAATTTCATCATCGTAATTGTAAACTGCAACGCCCTGCTCCGACCTAAGAGATTTTAACAAAAACATTTTTTCTTTTAAGACTGATTGCGGTGAATCAAAAAACTCAACGTGAACCGGCACTTCGCTCATTCTGGTGAAGATCGCAACGTCAGTTTTCAGCCAATTTGAAATTTCCTCTATGTCTCCCGGCCTGTCAGCCCCAACCTCGAGAATTAGCCACCTCGGATAATGATTTGGTAAAATAATTAAAAATAAGCCGTCCAAAACAACCTTAAGCCAAGATAGCGGATTTCTCCACCCACTTTTTTGGCCACCAATAATTGAAAGTGGAATCCCAACTTCGCTGTTAAAACTTTTTGGACTTTTTTCGGCATAGAACAATTTAGAAAAAAGAGCGTGAACTGCATCTTTGGTGCCGGTTTTGCCGACACTGCCGGTGATAGCAACAATCTTCGGCTGATATTTTTTGATTATCAGCTTAGATTCAAAAGTAATAAGATGAACAATGGTTTTTTTAAGAAAATCTTTCATATCTTGCAGGCCGTCATTATCTGTCCGGCGTTATTTCATAATAATTGATGAGATATTTGGCAATATCCATAAACGGCACAGATAAAGATTCGGAAGCATATCTTACGCCTTTCGGATCGTAAGTAAACAGAAAGACCAAAAATTTAGCGTCGAAAGCGGGGAAATAACCAAAAAAAGTATGCAAAAACCTGTCGTCATAATAACCTCGCCCGTCTTCCTTCGCTACTTGGGCGGTACCGGTTTTTGCCGCGATACTATAATTTTCCATCTTCAAACTGCCCCCCAAAAGCGCTTCATCAAAAGTTTTAACAAGCATTCTGCTTATCTCTTCTGAAGTTTCCGGCTTTAAGACTCTTTTACCTGATTGATAAGAAATCTGGCGCGAAAAACCATTTTTGTACTGAACTTTTCTTGTTAGATGAGGATTGATTAGATAACCGCCATTAGCCAAAACCGACAAAGCGCGGGCTGTTGAAACCGGAGTTAAAGCAATGCCTTGTCCGAAAGAAGCGGTGGCGTATTCCAAATCTCGACTACTGCTCAGGTTGGAAACAATATTAACGGCTTCATTTGGCAAATCAATTCCAGATTTTTCTCCCAGACCAAAATCAAACATGTATCTGGCAAAATTTTGATTACCCATTTGCTGGACAATAAAAGATGCGCCGGTGTTTAAAGATTCGTTTAAGACTGTCTGCATATCAACAAGTCCGCGCCCACGACCATCGTGATTTGAAATCTGGCGATTGTTCAAAGTTATAACCCCTGGATCAAAATAAGTAGATTCCGGTTTAATTGTGCCAAAATCCAAACCCGCGGCTAAAGTCAGAGCTTTGATAATTGAACCCATCTCATAGACATTCTCGACCAACGGATTAATAAAGATTGAATTTGAAGACTCTTTTCCATAATTGTTTGGGTCAAAATCCGGATGGGAAGCCATTGCAACAATCGCTCCGTCTTTGGGATTTATCACAATCGCCCCAGAATAACGTGAATTAAAATTTTTGTTTAAATCTCTTAACTCTTCTTCAACAAAAGCCTGAACTTGTGGTTCTATTGAGACTAAAACATCTCCCTCCTTCTCCTGAACTTCAGCAATGGAAACGCTGTCTTTTATACCAGCAAAAACCTCTGCAAAGAAATTTACAAAAACTGATTGGTTTTCTCTCTTTAAAGTATTTTCATAATATCTTTCGATGCCATATTGGCCAACTCGACTATGCTCCACAAAACCAACAAAACCCAAAGCATGGGAAGCTAAGTTGCCAGCTGGATAAACCCGCTCTTTTTGATGTTCAACACTAACACCAATCAAATTCAATTTTTTTATTTTTTCAGCGGTTGCAACATCAAGATTAGAAACAATTTTTTGATAATCCCCACCCTTGCTAAGCTTTCTAATAAAATCTTCCTCGTCCAAATCGATAATTGAAGAAATTTGGTAAAACAAGAAATCATGGCTTCTTATTACAGAAGGATTGACCACGACCGAAAAACTGTTCTTTTGCAAGGCGGCTGGAAATGATGTTCCATCCTTATTGGTAAAGAAAATTGAACCTCGATTAAAAATATTAGCTTGAGGAAAATAATACTGTTTCTCGGCTCTTTCTTTGTAGACTTCACCTTGTAGAATTTGCAAATGATAAAGTCGAAAAACCAAAATCAGAGCAAAAGCCGAAATACCAAAAAACAAAAGCCAGATTCTGAAGGCTGGCGATTTTTTATTTTTCATAGACCTGATTTAACTCAATTCTCATTGAATATTAACCGTCCCAAGTATTGTAGCAACTGATTTTCTAGAAATAAACCTGACGTCACGAGCTTCGTCAAAACCCAACGAACGAGCCAAATTCATATTTATTTCATTTTTCTTTGAGAGAAGCTCAAATTCTAATTGCCCAACCTGAAAATTCAAGAGATTTATTTCTTTATTAATCTTCACTCGTTTGGCAGTACTGAATACAGTCAAATTTACGCTCAATAAATAAGATAAAACAAGAACAGAAGCCAAAAAAAATAAAAACCAAGACACGGGTTTCTGCCTTCTTTTTAAAACTATTATGGTTTTTGACAAAGTGTTCATTTTTTTAAATTTTTTCTATTACTCTTAATTTTGCGCTCCTACTTCTTGAATTGATTTTTATTTCTTCAAAACTTGCAGTTAGAGGTTTTTTTGTTATCAATTTGCCCTTACCGTTTTTTTCAAGTTCTTTAAAATTTTTCTTTACTATTCTGTCTTCCAAACTATGAAATGATATGACTGCCAGCCGACCACCAACTCTCAACCTCTCAAACGCCTGACCTATCCCCTCTTTCAGCGATTCAAGTTCGTCGTTTACAGCTATCCGAATCGCTTGGAAAGTTTTAGTCGCCGGATGAATCCTTTTGTGGCGGTAAAATTTCGGGGTCGCATCTTCAATCACTTTGACCAAATCAAAAGTGGTTTTTATAGGCCCCTTCTTTCTTTCTTTCACAATCTGCTCGGCAATTTTTCTGGCAAAAGACTCTTCGCCGTAATCTCTAAGAATTTTTTCAATTTCATCTTTTGGCCAGCTGTTTACTATTTCATAGGCAGTCAATGATCCTTCCAACTCTTTTTTCATCGTCATGAGAAGCGGCTCGTCTTTTTGAAAACTAAATCCCCTGCCCGAAATATCAATGTGCATGGAGGACATTCCGATATCAAACAAAATCTTGTCAACTTTCTGAATTCCCAACTCATCCATGGTCTTAGCAAGATTTCGGAAATTTTCAATCTTAACTTCAAACTGACAACCGCCGATTTTCAGATTTTCTTCCGCCAAACTTAGAGCTTCTTCATCCACATCAAGAGCAATTATCTGAAGCCAAGGGAACCGTTTGCAGATTTCTAAACTATGCCCGCCTGCTCCAACGGTCGCGTCTAGAAAAATCTTGTCTTTATCGGTAAATCCTAAGCAGTCTATTGTTTCTTTTAAAAGAACGGGGACGTGCATATTTAGTCTCTAGGCTCTAGGTCCTAGGCTCTAGAAATTAGAAATTGTCTAACGCCTAAAGCCTAATTCCCTAACGCCTAATTAAAACGCTCCGATTTCTCCCAATTTTTCAGCTAAAATATCGGCTTCTTTGTCTATCCTGTTTTTGTATTCAGTCCAACGGTTTTCGTTCCAGACTTCTATTCTGTTTCCTACTCCGGCAAAAACAATTTTTCCTTTCAGACCAGCGAAATCTCTCAAATGCTCTGGGATAAGAAATCGCCCAGCGTTATCAACTTCCATTTCAACAGCCGAAGACAGGAAAAATCGGTCAAAGCTTCTTTTGTCAGCTCGTCCCATCCCTGAATCAGAAAGTTTCTGTGCGATTTTTTGCCATTCAGACAATTCGTAGATGAATAGACAATTATCAAGACCCCTTGTCGCGATTATTTTCCGACCAACCGCCTTCCTGAATTTGGAGGGTAAAGAGACCCGCTTTTTATCGTCCAGGGTGTGAATGTATTCGCCGATAAGTAACATATTTAAGCTCGTTTAACTTTGACCTTCCGGCCAATTTTCTTATTACAAAGAACCAGGAATTCAAGCGGGAGCTTGTTGTTTTTAAAATGGACAGTGTAAGTTCTCTTAACTATTTTCATATTTCCCACTTTATCCCACTTCAAGGGAAAATATACCACAAAATTCCAAAATACTGAAAAGAAAGTTATCCACAACTGTGCCTAACACCAAAAAACCGCCAGAAGGCGGTTTTTTGGTGTAGATTTAGGTTTCTTATTCTCTCGGCCTCATCAGAGGAAATAGTTGGGTTTCTCTAACTGGAAGTCCAGCCAATGTTGCAAAAAGTCTTTCTCCATAAGCAAAGCCAAAAGTTGGTGGCATACCGTATTCAAGCATTTCTACGAATTCCCAATCAGCCATCATCGCCTCTTCATCCCCTTCTTCAAGAAGTTTTTGTTGAATTTCAAATCTCTCTCTTTGGTCAAGCGGATCATTTAACTCCGAAAATCCATTTGTCATTTCCGCTCCGGCTAAAAGAAGCTGGACTCTTTCAGTTAACTTTGGATTATCTTTTTTAGCTTTTGACAGTGGCGAGACTATTTTAGGATGATTGATAAGCCAAGCCGGACCGCTAATTTGTTTGCGACAATATTTCCACAACGTATCTGTTAACCTTTCCCTATTATCACCATCATATTTAACTTCCAATTCATCGAGTTTATCTTTCATTTCTTTTTCAGAAGCATTCAAAATATCAATCCCCGCCATTTTCTTTACCGTCTCAACATAATCTATTCTCGGCCACTTACTTTCCAAATTAAATTCATGACCTTTGGCGGAAAACTTGTAGGTTCCAAAAACTTTATAGACAACTGTTTTTATCATTTCTTCAGTTAAATTCATACCTTCTTCATAATCCATGTAAGCGGCATAAAATTCTACGTTGGTAAACTCTTGCAGATGTTCTGGACTCGTACCTTCATTTCTGTAAACTCGGCCGATTTCAAAAGTTTTTGGAAAACCTGCGGCCATCAAACGCTTCTGCCACAATTCACCAACAGAAATTCGGAGATAAACATCCAAGTCAAAGTCATTATGATGGGTTTGAAATGGTCTGGCTTCAGCGCCACCCGTTGTTAATTCAAGTGTTGGGGTTTCAACTTCAAGAAAACCTCTTTCAATAAGAAAATTTCGAGTCTCATTCCAAAACTTAGCTTTTTTCTCAAATAAACTTCGAAGATCTTTATTCAAAAGTAAATCAAGAAACCGCTTTCGATACCTTTCATCTTCGTCTTTGAGGCCATACCATTCATCCGGAATTGGTAGCAAGCTCTTGGAAAGCATTGTCCAGAAATTGGCGGCTAAACTCTTGGCGCCGCGCTGGGTTTGAAAAGCTTTGCCTTTTACTTCGACAAAATCTCCAAGGTCTGTTGTATGTTTGAAAAGCTCGTAAGATTTTTCTCCAACTTCGGCTTCTGAAAGAAATATTTGAACTTTTTCCGTACCATCAAAAATATCTAAAAAGGTTGAGCCCCCGTGGCTACGGATTGACATAATTCTGCCTGCTAAAACATGCTCCTCTGCCGAAGAAAGATATTGATCAAAATTTTCTATAAATTGAGAGATTTCAAGATCTCGTTCTGTCTTGGCCGGATAAGGATTAAGACCGTTTTCTTTCAAAATTTCTATTTTTTTTAGACGCTCTGATCTAATGTTTTCTAGAGTAGACATTGCCTTTAAAAATTTTAATTACGCTGATTATTTTAGCATACCTAAAGCCCCCGCCCAAAGGGCGGGGGCTTTTATGGTATAACTACTTCACCGAGATAATCTTGTATTTAGCGGCCCCGGTCGGAGTTTTAAAGGAAAATTCGTCCCCTTTCTTTCTTCCTAAAACAGATTCTCCGAATGGAGACCTAACAGAAATCTTGCCAACCGACATGTCAGCTTCTTCAGAACCAACTATAGTAAAAGTCCTAGATTCATTTTCTTTATCTCTTTGAACAATAACTGTAGAACCTATCGAGACTTCCTTTCCACCAGACGAAGATACTATGCTCGCGTTCTTCAAGAGATTTTCTATCTTCACGATCCTGTCTTCCAAATTTGCCTGTTCTTCTCGAGCTTCGTGGTATTCCGCGTTTTCGGACAAATCGCCAAGAGATCGAGCATACTCAAGCTGTTCGGCTATCTCTTTCCTTTTATCTTTTTTGAGATACTCCAACTCTTTTTGAAGCTCATCAAACTTTTCTTGAGTTAAATATTCTGTAACTTCCATCTTATTTTTGCTTAATTTTAGTGAGATGAATTGTATCAACAGGGTCAAAAAAGTCAACTAAAATTAGGGGTTAGGGTATAGGCACCATGGTTGGTTTTACAATCGAAGCACTTCTCCGCAACTGTCGGAGGTACATCGTGAGGCAACAGTGCTCAGCAAATAGCCGCTGCCCTTCCAGATCCAAATAACACGGAGGGAAAAGAGAACAGCACAAGAACGAGAGTTCTGGTTCACGACAGCCCGCAACACTCCGACACGTAGTTGGAGTGTTTTTTTATTTAAAATACTCCGGTGTATTCTGATTCATCCAATCCAACAACTGCCTCATCACATAAACCCCACCGGTGGTATTACTATACGGACCACTTTCCATAACTACAACAAAAGCATATTTCGGATTTTCAAACGGAAAAAATCCAACAATCCAAGAGTGGATAAAGGACCTGCCTATTTCAGCTGTTCCTGTTTTTGCCGCCACTGAAACGTAAGGAACATTTAACCCAGACGCTGTTCCTTTTTCAACAGCCCGCCTCATTCCCAATCTTGTAATTTCAAAAGATTCCCTTGTCAGTGACAGACTATAAGAGTCTTTTTTCCCTTCTCCTCCCTTCAGTAAAGATGGTGTTAAAAGATTGCCACCATTAGCCAAAGCCGAAACGGCTCTTAAAATTTGAATTGGAGTAACCTGAAAACCGTATTGTCCGATTGAGGTATTATAGGTATCACCAAGTCTCCAGTCATCGTCAAAACGAGATTTCTTCCACTCTGGATTCGGAATAGTGCCGGAAACTTCGCCTGACAATTTAATTTTGGTTATTTCGCCAATCCCAAAGTCCGAAAGATATTTATTAATTTTACTGATTCCAAGACCTCTCTGTTCACCAAACCCACCGCCAATGTGGTAGAAATAAATATTTGAAGAAAAAGCTAGGGCGTCAATCATATCCACCCAGCCATGCGCTTTCCAATCAGTAAAATATGAGAATTGTCCGGGGACATATGGGTTCGGTACTGCCATTCGGTCAGTGCTTAAAATCTGTTTTTTTGGATCTATGACTCCTTCATTCAAAGCAGCGACCGAGAGGAAGGGCTTGACCACTGAACCCGGAGCATAAAGACCGCCAATTAGTCGATAAAGAAAAGGGTTATTCTTGTCGTTCAAATAACTCTCAATCTCCTCCTGTTTACCGTTACTTAGAATCTCTGAACTATATTCTGGAAAACTTGTCGCGGCGATAAGCTCGCCGGTTTTGACATTCATAATTGCACCGGACCCACCTTGATAGTTGAAGGTCCCAGCAGTTTTAGAAATTATTTCAAATAATTTAGCTTGGATTCCAGCATCAATAGATAAATAAACATTATTGCCATCTTTCGGCGGTTTGGTAACAGCTTGAGAATGAATTTCATTAAAAGCATCGGTTTCAACAATCTTCAAACCATTTTCTCCAAGTAAGATTTCGTTAAAAGCAAGTTCAACACCGCTCTTACCAACATAATTGGTTTCCCAGTAAAAACCGTGCTTGTCTTTACTTGGATATTTAACATAACCTAAAAGGTGAGAGAAACCCGGGATTTCAAGATACTTTCTTTTTGAAAAATCTTCAGTGTCATCCCTGACATTAAAGACCAACTCCTGACCGTTACGGTCATAAATTATTCCGCGATTAGAAAATATAAAAGTGTAACGAAGACGATTATTCTCGCTCCTTTCAAGAAAAGCTTCGCCCTGTTGGACCTGTAAAAACCAAGTTCGAGCAAAAAGTAAAACACTTATGGTAACAAAAAACACAAACACCAGCTTCAAAGATTTTTTGGAAATTGGTTTTTCAAGCCGACCTTCGAATTGATCAGTGTCAAAATTCGGCAGATTACTCGCATCCAAAAGTATCTCATCCGGAGTAATTTCAATATTGTGCCTTCTCTTAAACCAGTATTTTATTTTTTTACTCCACCAGCTAATCATTGATAAATATTATTTTACGTTTCAAGAATTCTGATAATAAAAAAATTAGGAACATAACAAAAGTTACCCAATACATACCTAAAAACCAACTTTCAGTTGAATACAAAATATCAAAAAACCAAGCGACTAAAACTGCTTCTAGATAAAGATGAAAATAAAATAGAAAAAAAATGGAAAGCAAAAAAAGTGTCCACCAAGGCAGAATAAAGACGGATGCCAAAACTAGCAAATTGGCTAGAATTCTTAAAAAATGTTTGTTGAGTAAAAAACTCATATCTTTAAATACAAAATAACAATGATTTAGTCCGCCCCTATTTCAACCGCTACCCACCTTATTTCTGAAAGATTGACCGGCAACCTGAAAAGTATTTTCTTAAAAGAACCAGTTTCGGTCTGTTCAACTTCCTCAATCTGACCCAAAAGTTTTTGTGGCAATCCGGGCACAACCAAAAAATCACCAACTTCCACTTCTACCTCTTGTGGTAGACTTGCCTGAAAATTTCCGCCACCTCGACCAACAACTACAACCGGCAGATTAACTCTCTCAATGAAAGCAGAGATTTCAAAACCGGGAGAAGAAACAATTTTAACTTTTGAAGTTTTGTTAAAAACCTCGTCAACAAACCCGAGTAAAACATTTTCAAAAAAAACTTTTTCCCCACCGACAAGCCCGTGCCTTCTGCCAATATCAATTATAAATACATCATAAAGCGACTGTGGGGGTCTGACCAAAACAGAAGCTGAAATCGCCTCTTGATTATCCTCACGATTCAAGAGGGCTTTCAGATTCCTGTTTTCCTCTGCCATTGATTCAAACTCTTTCAAGTTTAAATTTGCAAGCAGAAGTTCGTCTTTTAAAACTCTAATCTCTTCGGCTTGCTTAATCCTAGAACTGAAGAACGAACCGAGATAATAAAATTTTTCCGACGATGCAAGTCCGGCTTTCCAAACAGGAAAACCAAGTGAGTTTAAAAAGTTTTTGCCTAAGCTCCCGATTGCGCCGGAAAAAAAGAAAGCGATAAGTACAAGAAAAACCACCACAATCACAAACTTCGTGGCTCTCTTCGGTCTTTTGTCAGCGGGCCGGAGGTAATTCATTGTCATTTACAATCAAGACCTCTTTATAATAATCCAAGTTCTCCAAAATTATTCCGGCGCCCCGAGCTACCGCCGTCATCGGCTCATCAGCAATAAAGACCGGAATTTTTAGCTGGCTTTTCAGAAGCTCTGACCATCCTCGTATAAGAGAGCCGCCACCGACCAGGTAAACACCGCGTTGCATAACATCCGACAAGATTTCTGGAGGAGTTGTCTCCAAGACTTCCTTAATTGCGTCAAGAAGAGCGGCGATTGAAGATGAGATTGCCTCTCTTATGTCTGAACTGGTAATTATCACTTCTTTCGGCAGACCCGTCACTAAATCTCGGCCCTTTATGACAGATTCAATCGTCTCGCCATCAGCAACTGACCCGACTGCAATTTTCACAGCTTCAGCTGTTTTCTCACCAATTAAAATTTTAAATTCGCTCCTAATATAAGAAATTATGTCTGAATTTAATTTGTCTCCGGCAATCCTTAGATTTTTTGAACGAACAACACCGCCAAGAGAAATCACAGCGATGTCGGTTGTTCCTCCTCCGATATCAATAACCATTGAGCCAACCGGATCCATTACCGGTAGATGAATTCCAATGGCGGCTGCCACCGGTTCCTCAACAATGTGAACTTCTCTAGCGCCAGCGTTTTTAGTGGCATCTCTTACCGCCCGAATTTCAACCGAGGTGATTCCAGACGGTACACCAACAACCACTCGTGGACCAAAAAATTTCTGTGCACCCTTCTGCGCTTTATTAACAAGATAAGAAATCATTTCTTCGGTCACTTCAAAATCAGAAATAACTCCATCTACAAGTGGTCGGACGGCAGTAATATGAGCCGGTGTCCGGCCGAGCATTTGCTTGGCTTGTTCACCAACCGCGACCACCCTTCCAGTCTTTTGATTGAGAGCAACAACGGATGGCTCGTTTATGACAATTCCCTTACCACGCAAATAGACCAAAGTATTGGCTGTCCCAAGATCAATACCAATATCGTTTGAAAAAGTTCCACTAATCTTTTTAAAAAGATTATTCATCGAATTTTTTAAATAATTGACTCTCGGTTAGAAAACTTATTTTGCCACTTTTTCTTTCTTTGACCTCCAACTTTCCTGTCGCTTCAGTTTTTTCGCTAATAATAATTCGCCAAGGAATACCTATTAAATCTGCATCTGCAAACTTCTCTCCAGCCGTTGCCTCTCGATCGTCAAAAAGAACTTCAATGTTCTTTTTAAGAAATTGATTGTAAATCACTTCAGCTTTTTTGCGTGTTTTTTTATTTGTACCTAAAACCAAAAGGTGGATTTTAAAAGGTGCGATTGTCTCGGGCCAAACTAGACCCCGACTGTCAGAAAGAGTTTCTGCAACAGTTGCCATAAGCCGTCCCAAACCAATCCCATAGCTTCCCATAATTACCGGTTTCTTTTCGCCTTTTTCATCAAGATACAAAAGGCCGAGTGGCTCAGAAAATTTAGTACCGAGAGAAAAAATGTTACCGATTTCTATGGACCGACGTTCTTCAAGAGATTCTCTTTCCAAACCAAGTTCGGCCAAAACTGAATCCTCCATAACCTCCTTATTTACGGCGATTTTCTTTTTTGAGTGAAGATAAATCGTATCTTCGCCAGCTTCCGAGAGCGCCTGAAATTCATGGCTGAATTTTGAAAAACTACCACCAGAAGCAAAAGTTAGATAGAATTCTTTCAGCCCGACTTTTTTAAAAATTTTCAAATAACCCTTCTTAACCTTTTCGTAAAATTTCTGATGCTCGGCTTCATCTCTAGAAAAAGAATATAGATCTTTCATTAAAAACTCTCTTCCCCTCATAAGACCGCTTTTCGCACGAATTTCGTTTCTAAATTTTGTCTGAATTTGAAAGACTGAAAATGGTAGATCTTTGTAAGAAGATAAGTGTTCTTTGAGAAGATTGGTCAAAGGCTCTTCATGAGTCGTCGCAAGACCAACATCCGCACCATTTTTAAATTTAGTCTTAAACCAAACATCAATCTCTTCCCAACGTCCGGTACTGTTCCAAATTGATGGCTCTTGAAGAGAGGTCAAAGATATTTCCTGTCCTCCGAGCGTGTTCATTTCCTCTCTTATAATTCCGGCAATTTTGTTTAAGACTCTCAAGCCAAAAGGTAGAAGAGAATAAACTCCAGCCATCTCTTTGTGGACAAAACCAGCTCTGATTAAAAGAGCGGCGTTTTGAGAAACCTCGTCCTTGGGTGCTTCCTTTCTGGTTTTAGAAAATATAGCTGATTGGCGCATAGAACAATATTATATCAACAAGAATTCTAAAACAAATGAAAAACCCCGCCGGCGCTACAAATGCAACACACGACGGGGCGATGAGTCGACAGAGTCCCGGGGAAAGACCCTGCCGAACATCAGGTCTGAACATCTTTGTCCGGTTTCGAGAGCTGGGACATTTTGTTGACAATAAGAAGAGCGTACTCGCCGAGATTTCTGACCTTCTCTAGGTCTTCGTCCGGAATCGTCCCTTTCCCAAGAAAATTCTCTTCAATCGTCATGTTCACTTCAACCCTCTCGAGAGAATCAGCTCCGAGTTCTTCAAAGGTAGATTGGGGTTTAATGTCTGATTCCGGACAACCAAGTCCTTTAGCCACCACCTCCACGATTGTTGCCCAAATTTTCGGAGGCACACCGTCCGGAGCGAGATTGGTGGTGTCGTCCATTATTTCCTCTCTCTGGTCCTCTAGGAACCTAATTGGATGTGGGGGCAGTACAAAACTCTAATATGATTATACATAAATCTCAAACTCCGGCAACCCTTAGAAAAATCGAGAAATGTCGCTAATAGTTATTACAACCATAAGCAGAATCAGGAGAAGAAAGCCGATAGCATTCAGCGCGCCGGCAACTTTCGGATTGATACTTCTTCTTGTAATTGCTTCAATTGCCAAAAACAGTAGACGTCCACCATCAAGCGCTGGAAACGGTAAAAGATTTATCACCGCCAAATTCAAAGAAATAAAGGCTGTAAATTGCAAAAGATATATAAAGCCAAGACTCGTGGCATCACCAACAAGACCAACAATGCCAACCGGACCGGCAACCTGCGACAAATCAGCTTGTCCGATAATCGCCTGACTTAAAAAAGAAAACAAGCCGACAACAATAGCGCCAAGAAGATTTAGTGTTGTCTTCCCTCCTTCCCAAAAAGCCAAGTGGATGGGCAGACGCAAAGTGCCTATCATACCCATAGAAATCCCAATCGCCCGCCGGTCTTCTAAAATACCGACGGCTGGCTCAATTTCTTTTTCCAAAATTTCTTGCCCTCTTGAAATTTTTAATACCACCACCCCATCCTTATCACTTAAAAAATCTGAAAAACTCTCTGGGCTGATTTCTAACAACTCTTCTCCGGAAAAAGAAACTCCGGAGACTGTGTCTCCGACTTTCAAATCAGCTTCTTGGGCTGGAGAGTTAGGCAAGATAGAAGTTATAACAAGACGCGCATCAGAGACATTATCACTGTGGTCTATTGGCGTTGGCAGACCGTGCATAAAACCAAGAGAAATTAAAATCCAAGCAAATAAAATATTGAAGACTACGCCGGCGCTTAAAACCCAGGCCTGCACAATTTTCGGCTTGTGAGAAAAATGTTTCTGTTTTTCTTCTTCTGAAGTCGGAGTTTCCAGTGGATTTTCTCCAAAAATTTTTACAAATCCGCCAAACGGCAAAGCATTAAGCGAAAATTTTGTCCCTTGCCAATTAAAAAGAGTCAGTAAGCGTGGCGGAAAACCGATGCCAAATTCATCAACCCGAATTCCTAATTTCTTGGCAGAGATAAAATGCCCAAATTCATGAACGAGAATTAAAACAGCCAAAACTATTACAAAAATAAAAATAGTCATAGTAGTCTAATTAGAAATTTCTTTTTCTTTGGATTCTGCCATTTCTTCAAGCCTTTTATTTGTCTCGTCAATAATCTTTTGCATGTCATTTTTCAATCGAAACTTATCGTCTTCACTAATCACCCCATCTTTTTCCTTTTTTTGTATTTCTTCCCAAATTTTTTCCCTCTCCGCTTTTACACTAATTCTGGCCTCCTCAAGCTTTTGTTTGCAAAGTTTTATGAGAGTAGCTCGTCGTTCGTCTGATAATTCCGGAAAATGAACTCGCACCCCACGATCGTCAGAAGTCACCGACAACCCCAAACCAGAATCTTGAATGGCCTTCTCTATCGCCTTACTCTGGCTCATATCCCAAGGCGAAACTCTAAGCGTCTTCGGATCTTCGCCGGTTATTGTTGACATCTGGCTTATCGGCATCCGCGAGCCATAGGCCTCCACTCGCACACCATCCAAGATCGCTAGAGTTGCCCGACTGGTACGAATTAGTTGAAATTCTTTTTTTAACCAATCTACGACCTCTTGAGTTTTGATTTTTAAATTTGAAAAATTATACATTTGTTAAACATCATAAACTACGAACCCTAAAATTCCAAGCTTTAATTCAGACTTTCGGCAAAACCAAGCATAGATTTTCTAGAACGAGCTTTATTGAACCACCACGGCTTCGCAAATAATTCCGACTTTCAGCAAATATTTTAAATATTTCGGCTTGTTTTAAATCTAAAGACAGCCAATCAACTTTTCTATAAAGACAGGTTTCCAAGGCATCAATTGCTTTTTCGGCCACCGCCCTGTCTTTAACTGCAATAATTTTAGCTACTGATTTTAATCTAGCCGGAACACTTAAACTCAAAAAAATCTCTGGATCGAGTGGGGGTTTTTCTTCTTCTCCCACTATCGCTTTTTCCAAAACCATAAAACGCGACAACAAAGTCGGGATAAGACCTTCTTTTGAGGGCATCAAAAAAAAGAAAAAGGTCTGCGGACTGGGATCCTCAAGAATTTTCAAAAGCGCATTTTGAGCTTCAGTAGTTATAAAAGAGGTCTTTACCAAAATAACCTTAGGGTTGTTTTCTTTTAAAGCCCGACTTAAATATATCCTTTTCAAATCTCGGCTATCATCTATACCAAAGGTTTCAATTTGTTTTTCCCAATAGTCAGGATTACCCGTAGTCTCAATATCCAAACCAGACTGAACAATTTTTTTCAACAACTCCAAACCATTGCCGTTTACCGACAAAACCAAATAAGCATGGTGTTTTTTCAAATTTAAAACCGAAGACATTATTTCTACTTTTTAGAAATTATTGATTTTTTATAGACATTCAAATGATCCAGAGCAATGCCAGTGCCACGCGCCACGCAATAGACCGGATTGTCAGCCAGAATCGCTTTGACTCCCGTTCGACGATATATCAATTCTGGCAAATTTCGTAGTTGAGAGGTCCCGCCAGTCATAATTATTCCTTGGTCAATAATGTCCGAAGCAAGTTCGGGCGGAGTTTCTTGAAAAACATCTTTAATGGCTTTAACTATTTCTTTTAATTCACGATGAATAGCTTTAACTATTTCATTAGTTTTGATTTCAATAGAACGCGGGAGACCGGTTATAAAATCTCGGCCTTTTATATTCATTGAAAGTTCTTCGTCTAGCGGAATAGCCGATCCGATTGTAATTTTTATATCCTCGGCGGTCTTATCGCCAATCGCCAAATTAAAAGTCTTTTTGACATAGTCCGCAATCGCGGTATCAATTTTGTTACCGGCGCATTTTACGGAAGTTGCGGCAACGATTCCACCTAAAGAAATAACCGCTACGTCAGTTGTGCCTCCGCCAATGTCCACAATCATGTGCCCCATTGATTCATAAATCGGAATACCAGCACCAATCGCCGCCAAAATCGGCTCTTTGACAATGTAGGCGTTTTTGGCGCCGGCCTTAAGTGCTGCCTCCACCACCGCTCGCCTTTCGGTAGAAGTAACGCCAGCCGGAACTGAAACCAAAACATCCGGCTTTGCGATATTAAAACGACCAAGAGCTTTCCTGATGTAGTAGCGCAACATAGCTTCTGTAACTCGATAGTCGGCAATTACTCCATCTTTCATCGGCCGGTAAGCAATAATATTTTCCGGCGTCCTACCTATCATCTTCTTGGCCTCAACACCAATCGCCAAAATTTTATTGTCATCTTCTGACACCGCGACCACAGAAGGCTCATTCAAAACCACTCCTTTGCCCGGAACATAAACAAGAACGCTTGTCGTCCCAAGGTCAATTCCAAGTTTTTTTGTAAAAATACTCATTTTTTTGTAATCTTACGAACCAACTCTTTCAATATTTACTTTTATTTTTCTTAATCTTTCCTCTATTTTCTCATATCCACGGTCAATATAGTATATGTTGTTTATAGTCGAATTACCTCTTCCAACAATTGCCGCAATGACAAATGCCAGACCAGCCCTGATGTCGGGCCCATCAAGCTCGCGACCCTTTAGCGGGGTCGGTCCTTTCACCATTGCCCGATGAGCATCCCAGAGAGTAATGTCCGCGCCCATTTTAATTAAATCGGCGGTGTAGTTTAAACGGCTATCAAAAAGTGTTTCAAAAACAACAGATGAGCCGTTTGCTTGTGTCAAAAATACGGTAATCGGCGCCTGCAAGTCGGTTGGAAAACCCGGATATTCATGAGTCTTAACATTAAAACCTGAAAAACTTTTTGACAAAATATCATTTTTAACACGAATCCAATTTTCTCCAATTTCAATATTTACTCCAGAAGAACCCAGAAGCGCGATCAGGGCTTCAAGATGATTTGGTTCACAATTTTTGATTAAAAGATCGGTGGCAGAAAGAGCACCAAGAATCAAGAAACAGCCGGCCTCAATCCGGTCCGGAATAATTTTATGCTCGCGCTTGTTACTTTTTAAAAGTCCCCCGCCTTCTATTTCAAGAGTTGTTGTCCCAAGACCCTTTATTTTTGCACCACAAGAAGAAAGAAATTTGCCAAGTGATACAACTTCCGGCTCCAAAGCCACATTTTTCAAAATAGTCTTTCCTTTGGCTAAAACAGCTGCCATCATAAGAGTTTCAGTTGCCCCAACGCTCTGAAAAGGGAAAAAGATTTCCGCCCCCTTAAGACCTCCTCTGCCGGCTTTCAAAAAATATTTGCCGTTTTTTTCTTCAACACTTGCGCCCATTTTCTCAAAACCAAAGAGAAAAAGATCGATTGGCCTCTCACCGATAACACATCCTCCTGGATGTGGAAAAGATACCGCTCCTACTCTGGAGAGCAAAGGCCCGATTAAAAAAATAGAGGCGCGCATTCTTTTTGATATTTCCTCGTCCAAGTCTCCGGATATTTCCTTACTAAAGCTAATATTCATCTGGTCTTCGCTAGAATTAATCTTAGCGCCGAGATTTTCTAAAAGTTCAGACATCCTGGACACATCTTCAATTTTTGGAACATTAGAAATAGAAATTCCACCCTCAAAAAGCAAGGATGACGCCATGACAGGCAAGCAAGCATTTTTTGCGCCATTGACCACAATTTCGCCACTCAATTTTCTTTTCCCAGCCAGGCCTTTTATGAAAAAACTTTCTTTCTTCATTTATACTCATATTAAGGGTACAGCCGTTTTTTTACAAATTGAAAATCAGCAGAAGTAAGAATTGGTCTTAAAGACGAGCTTGATGATAATATTAACTAATGTATACGATCGAAGTCATTCCCATCGCCAAAGGCATCTTAAAAGAGAAATTAACCTACTTTAGCAACAAAGATATTCCACTTGGAGCAATCGTTGAAGTTCCCTTAAGAAGGAAAACAGTGAAAGCTTTGGTTTCCGGCAAAACGAAGGTGATTGAAATAAAAAGCCAACTTAAAAAAGCTGATTTTGCGGTAAAAAAAATAAAATCGGTAAAAGTAAAGAAATTTTTACCGACGGCTTTTGTAGAAAGTGTGGAAGAAGCCGGTAATTATTTCGCATCTTCAACCGGCGCGATTTTAAACAACCTTGTCTCAAAACAAACATTAGAGAGAGCCGATAAGTTGAAAATTTTAAACACCAACAAAGACAGCCCGAGAGACCGTCATGAAAAACTGCTACTGCAAGCCGGCGAAGATGAAAGATTTTCAACTTACAGAAATTTGATACGAGAAGAGTTTGCCAAAAATCTTTCTGTAATTTTTATCGTCCCCACCATAGAAGAGTTGAATCGCTCTAAAAAAATTCTTGAGAAAGGCATAGAGAACTTTGTTTTTTGTTTCAACGGCTCAATGACAGGCAAAGAAATTGAAAAGAATTGGAACACAGCAGTGTCTTTGAAACACCCGGTTCTAATCATAACCACTGCGCAATTTATGTATCTACCGAGAAGTGATTTTGGAACCATGATTGTTGAGAGGGAGAACTCTTCGGCATACAAAGACCTGCGTCGGCCGTATCTTGATATCAGAACTTTTGCCGAGATTTTTTCAAAAAAGCTTGGAATACGGCTTTTGTTCGGCGATTTTTTCTTAAGAACTGAAACTCTCTGGCGACAAGAAAATTTGGATTTTTCAGAATTGATACCGCTTAAATTTAGAATTTTAACCAATGCCAATCAAAACCTTGTGGATTTAAGAGATAGAGAAAAAGAGACAAAAGAGAAAGAGTTTTCTCTTTTGTCTAATACAGCTAAAGATATCCTTGAAGAATCACAAAAAAACAAAGAAACAACTTTTGTCTTCGGCGCGCGCAAGGGTCTGTCTCCGCTTTTGTCCTGTCTTGACTGCGGTCAAATAATGGAGTGCTCCAACTGCTCGGCTCCAATTGTTCTTCATGAAGAAAATAATGAAAGAAAGATTTCTTGCCACAAATGCGGGCTAAAAAAGAAAGCGGTGGACAAATGCAAAAATTGCGGAGGGTGGAGAATCCAGGGCTTTGGTGTCGGGCTGGAAGCTTTGGAGAAAGAAATAAAAAAGACCTACCCCAAAGCTTCGGTTTTCCGACTAGACAAAGAAAAAGCTAGAACTGGCAAACAAGCGGTAAAAATAATATCTGATTTCTTGAAAACTCCAGGTAGTATTCTTGTTAGTAATGAAATGGCGGTATTTTATCTCAATAAAAAAATTGATAATGTAATTTGCGCTTCAACTGATTCCCTATTTTCCATACCTGATTTTCGCATCAATGAAAGAATTTTTTCACTACTCTTGCGCTTGAAAAATTTATCAGCAAAGAAATTTTTGATCCAGACCAGACTTCCGGATTTACCACTCTGGCAATATTTGCTTTCCGGAAATTTAATTGATTTTTACAGAAGTGAACTTGAGGCACGTCGAGAATTCAATTACCCACCCTTCTCACTTTTTATAAAAATAACCATTCAAAGCGCGCAAAAATCGGTGGCAGAAAAAGAAGCGGAAGAAATAAAAGAAAAAATGGCTGAATATCAATTAGTTTCCTATCCGGCCTTTACTTCAAAAGTTAAAGGCAAACACTTAATTAATGTGCTCCTAAAAATAGATCCGAAAAAGTGGCCTGATGGCGAACTTGTGGAAAAACTGCGCGAGTTACCACCTAATTTTTTGGTCAAGGTAGATCCGGAGAACATTCTGTAATTTTGTTTGAGATTTTTGATTTCAAATTTCAAACTTCGGGTCATAAATTTTTACAAAATTAAATTTGATAACACGTATAACATCTATTAAAATCTTAAGTGAAAAGTGTTCCGAAATCATGTGATTTCGGCAATGAGAAAAAAAGAAAGGGAGAACGAAATGAAGAAGCTGTGGATCTATACGACGTTCGTACTCGGCCTTCAGTGTATCGTAGGGGGTGGTGTATACGCCATTACCGGCGATTTCAGAACTGCCTCTACCTCCGCCGCCCTCGCCGCCTACATCACCGCCTTCGCCCTCTTCGTCGCCAACTTCGTCTCCGGCACCCTCACCTCTCGCACCTTCGCCCTCCTCAACCCCACCGCCTTTGCCGGCTTTGCCGCCGCAATCGCCGCTCTCGCTCTCCGCACCGCAACCTCCAGTGTGATCTCCACCGTCGGCCTCCTCGTCCTCGTTGCCCTCATTACTGCTGTCGCCTCCAGCTCCGCCAAGAACGAAGGGGCTAAGGAGCCGTTCTGGGTCCTGTGGCTTACGGCATTGCCGGGCGTCGGAACGATTTGGGGAATCGGGTTCTTCTCAACCCGATTCCTTCTGGGCCTGTTCCGGCGACAGAAAGCAACTGCTTGATGAGCCGTACCCCCGCGCTAGTCGCTCGTAAGAGCCGGCTGGCGCGAATTTTTCTTTTTTAATATTAAGGACATCGCAAGTCCTTAATATTAAAAGGGGTGTCTGACATCCTTTATTAAATTTAGATGATATTTGTTTGTGATATATTTATCTTATGATTAAAATTTTACAGAAAGAAAGCCCCGTCTTGAGGCAAAAATCAAAAGAGGTTCCGACTTCCGAAATCTCATCTGAAAAAATAAAGAAGGTTTTTAAAAAAATGCAAGACGCTCTTGATTCTCAAGATGACGGCGTTGCTATCGCCGCTCCGCAGATCGGAGAACTTTGGCGAATTTTTATCGTCTCCGGAAAAGTTAAGCAAATTTTGGAACTCTCAAAAAACAATCCGGATTTGGAAACCGATTTCACAAAAATAAAAAAAGAAAAACCGGATGAAATTTATATAAATCCGGTCATAATTAAAAAATCCAGAAAAACAGAAATGATGGAAGAGGGGTGTCTTTCTGTTCGCTGGCTTTACGGCGAAGTTAAAAGAGCTGAAAAAGTCAGTATAGAGGCCTACAACGAAAAGGGTAAAAAAATCAAACGCGGCGCTTCCGGACTTTTAGCCCAGATTTTCCAGCACGAAATTGACCATCTTGATGGAATTCTTTTTATAGATAAAGCCCAGAGTATTGAAGAAATCTTACCTGAACAAAATACTTAAAATTAAATTAATTTAAATATGAACTTTATATTTTTCGGCACTCCACAGGTGTCAGTTGAAATTCTGGAAATTCTAAAATCAAAAGGTTTATTACCGTCTCTTATCATAACTTCCCCAGACAGACCGCAAGGTCGAGGTCTGAAGCTTGCTTCCCCGCCAGTAAAAATCTGGGCAAAAAACAACAACATTTCGGTTTTACAACCCGAAAAACTTGATTCCGAATTTATTAAAACCCTAGACCCTAGTGGCTATACCCTATTTGCCGTTGTCGCTTATGGAAAAATTTTACCGAAAGAGATTCTTCAAATTCCCAAGAAAGGCGTTTTAAATCTCCACTATTCCCTACTACCTCACTTGCGCGGGGCTTCGCCCGTTGAAACCGCCATTTTGGAAAACATCAACCCGACCGGAGTATCGGTAATGCTAATGGACGAAAAGATGGATCACGGACCGATTCTGGCCCAAAAAGAAATTTATTTTGAAAACTGGCCTTTGTCCAAGGAAAAAGTTTTCAAAAAACTAAATGAAATCGGTGGCCAGCTTTTAGCAGAAGCAATGAAAGATTGGCTGGCAGACAAAATCAAACCGCAAGAACAAAACCACCAAAACGCCACTTACACCAAAAAAATTAAAAAGGAGGACGGCTTGATCAATTTTGACGATGAACCGGAATTAAACTATCGAAAGTTTTTGGCCTACCACCCTTCCCCGGGAATTTATTTTTTTGAAAAAGATAAAAGAATAAAAATAACAGACACCTCTTTACAAGATGGAAAATTCATAATAAACAAGGTTGTGCCAGAGGGCAAAAAGGAGGTAGAATACGAACAATTTTTAAGATCTAATTAACGTTTAGGCCAACGGAGATTTTTAACCAACGATTTCATTTGCCGACCACCCCTTTTAAAGAGGGTTTCTTTTTTGGTCTTATGACTCAATAAACGACTTCTTATTTCATCTTTAACCTCGTCAATCGCTGCGTACAAATCTTCTTTTTCCGAAGCTGCATAAAAGCTCTTACCTTCTGTAGTCAAATTAATTTCCGCCCTGAAAACGTCTCCACTTTTATGATGACGAGTAGTTCGCCCGACTTCAAATTCACAGAGTGCGCCGGAATCTTCTTTGTTTATAAGTTTTCTAACCGCATCAAGCTTCTTTTCAACATAAGTTGAAATTTCTGGAGTTAAACTGATACCTGAAGTTTTTATATTTAATTGCATTTTTATTTTTTAAAAAAATTTTAAACTTTTACTATTATAACTTGTCTCTCATCTTATTCAAAAAGATTTTTATTTTATTCCAAAAAACAATATTAAGACCAAACATTCCAAGCCCAACAAAAATCAACCAGGAGCCGGGAGTAAAGGGGGTAATAAGAGCAAAAAAGCCGATAAGAATAAGAAGTAAACCAATAATTTTTTTTGAAAGACGATTTTTTTTATTCGAGGGTAATCTTAAGTCACCACCTCCTTGGCACCTATCTTTGTCACAAAACGGCTTTCTCTTACTAGACACCTCTTCTTCTCTTGTCATGGTTTGTTTGCCTATACTTGCTACAACTAGTCAAAAATATGAACAAGATATTCATCAATTTCCCTCTGGTCTAAATCATAAAAGTATTTACCTTCCGAATAAAGTTTTGTCGCCAAGCCCACCCCAACAAACCGCCAGTGCCAAGGCTCAAATTGATAATATCTGTTGTTTTCTGGGTAAGACAGTGTGAAGCCAAAGCGGTGGGCATTTTGAGAAAGCCATTTAAAAGCTTCGGTTTTTTCAAAATCAGAAAAAGTCGCGCCCCGTTCAAGAGTTGTAAAATCAACCGCCGCGCCGAGCTGATGTTCAGAATATCCTTGGTCAGCGCTAAACTGATTAGCACCACTGCCATATATAGTTTTGTAATTTGATTTCAAAAATTCTTGGTCATCAAAAGAACGGAAGGCCGAAAGAATTCGCAAATTAATACCGCGACCAAACGCCTCCCTCATCATTCTCTCTAGAAAAGGATTAACACCCGAATGGATAAGCATTGGCCGATTTGTCTCGTAAATAAATTCAGATTTTATACTATCAAGCTCGCTTGGTACATAGTGTTCATTCAAAAAATAAACTTTTGAATATTTCTGGAGAAGTTCTGGGTCGATCTTTCGTAATTTGTCCAAAATCCCAACCGTGCTAGCAATATCGCCTATCTGTTGTTCGAACATCTGATTTTTACTTCTTTCTGAATAAAGTGCTTCAGAAAGATAACGATTTTCTTCTTCCTTATTTCTTAACACCTCTTCCAAACCAACAACCTTTTTTTGTAAATCTAAAATCTCAAGCGACAGCTCTTTCTTGGAAGCAGAAAATTTATTGTCCAAGACAAAATAGCTATAACTTAAAATAAGAGAAAGAATTATCGAGGCAGAAAGCGCCCAGACAAGAGGCAGACTTTTGTTTTTAAACCGGCCGAGCATTCCTGTATTTTATCACACAAATTCTTACCCTAAAATAATCAGTTTCGGCTTTTTATTGGCGCAAGTCTTGAGCCAATTACAATCGCAAGTGCAGCAATCAGGATGTTCTTAATAATGTACTGACCAGCCAAAGTCGGCACAAAAGCCGCCTGCCATGCTATTTCCGGAAGAAGAACGAGTGGCAAAATAGTTGTAAAAACATGCACGCCGATAAATAAAATTGCCAACCGTTCAAACCCCTTAGCCAAAAACAAGATTCCTATCGCCATTTCAAAAAGTGCGAAAAAACTAAAAAACACAGGGAAATTCAAAAAACTCAAAGTTTTATCAAACAAGCCGTAGACTAGTGGTTCAGCCGGACTTAAACCAATAAATTTCAAAAGACCAAACCAGAAATAAACTACAAAAATCGCCAGTCTGGCAACAAATGATTCCAATTTCTTAAATTCACCGATAATCCGTCTGTCTATTTCACCAATCAGTTTTCCCATACTATTTCCTAATCCAAGTGTTTATGTGGCCGACAAAATTCAAGGCAATCCCAATTCCGATAAAAAACCAGCTGTGCTCCCAAAGGCCATAGACCAAAAGTGGTAAACTTAAAATTATTAAAATCAAGTGAATTGGTTCGGCATGCTCTAAAGCGCGTTTCTCCAGCCAACTAGCTTCCCTACCCTCTTTGTATTCTTGAATTCTTTTTGATGACCAAGACATATTTTTAATTTTAAAAAAGATTAATAAAAATTAATTTTTCTTTTCGGTTTTCTTTGAATTTTTTTTCTTTTTAACAATCACTACCGAAGAAAAAATGCTATTGTTCGGCACCAAGACGCTTTCGGGGGTACCATCTTCGGAATCTCTGGAAAGAATTGTATGTCGCAAATTGACAGAGCGAACAGTGCCTTCAAAATTCATGATTTTCAAAGAATCGCCGGCTTTAACAGTCTTAGTTAAAATTATCAAAAGCCCGCTGACAAAATTACCAATTATATCCCGTAGAGCAAAACCTAAAGCAAAACCACCAAGCCCCAAGCCAGCAATAACGGCATTAATGTTGGCGCCAACCGCCGTCAACCCGATACCCACACCGACGACCATTATCAAATAAAAAAGCAAGTCTGAAGAAAACGTCGCAACTTCTTTTTGCGGTAAGTAGTTAAAAACCCGGTTTCTGGTTATTGTCCTTGCAATTTGCGCGATAAAATAAGCCAAGACAAAAATCAGGAGAAAAATTAGAACGTTGAAAATAATTTTTTCTGCTTTTTCAAAAATTTGCGGCAAGAGATTTAAAAACATTTTTTAATTATACCAAAAAACAGAGAATTCGGAAAAGAAAAATCCCGCGTCGGCGTTTGGCGCCATCGCGGGATCATGATTCAGATCTTCACTGCAAGGACAGAGAACCAGTCCAAGCGAATGAGGGGGTTTTTGTTTTCGTCCCGCTTTCCACACTTTTCAAGAGCCGGATCAGCATTCTTGACGAGTGCTCGGACGGCTTCATCCGTCGGATAGCCAGGGAGAGCGCTAGATACGTACTGATAGTAACTGCTAACGGCCTCCCAGAAACCCAGAGTTGTATCGACCGGAAGAGTCTCGGTTAGAACGGGACGGAAACGATGCGATTCCAGAAGCGCAAGGTAGTGGCTTGGAGGCAGGAAGCTTGCTGTTTTCGTTACCCCCACTCTAGAATCTAGAGTGATGCCCTTTTCTTTGAGAGTTCTCATCGAAAGAGCAACATGCCTTCTGTAGAAAGATAAGGTATTTTCCGGCCGAGCTTCTTCGTGAAAAGCAGTAGAAAATCCAAAGAGACCACTCTGTCGAAGTGCTTCGGCAATCCGACGAAACGCTTCATCTTGATCTTTCGAAGAGAGGCAATGGATACCGTTGCCCCAAATGACGAGGTCAACGCACCCGCCAATCTGACTGCGATCAAGTTGCCGGACGTCGGCATGAACCATCTTGAGCTTCTCTTCCGGCAAAACATCAGCCAAGTTCTTTTTCGCCAGTTGAAGGGCCAAGCTAGAGCTGTCAAGACAATACAGGGTCGGAGGCGGCAAAAATTTCTCCTTTCGAGCCTCAAGGAAGAGACGAATCGTAGTCCAGTCTCCATGGGCCACAAAAAGTACTCTTGTGATTCTGGAGGTTATTTGAGAAATCCAGCCGTCAACGATTCTCCGGTTTGCTTTGAGAAACTCCGGGATTTGAGCGAAAGCATCAAGAGTCCCGTCAGTCTTCATCTCCATGTTTCGCTCCTTTCTTTTTGGTGTTCTATCTAAAGCAAAGACTATCACGGACTATCCGTGTTTGCCAACAAAAAATAGACAAAAAAAGAATTTTACTAATTCAAAAACCAAATCGCGATGTTCAGATAGAAAGCAAAACTGACCCAAAAGAAATAAGGGATAATAAGCCAAGAAGCTGTTTTTGAAAATTTACTAAACACCGAAATCATCCAGATTATAGAAAGCCAGAGCAAAGCAATATTTATGAGGGCTAAAAGCGGATTTTGTAAACCGAAGAAAAATAGAGACCAGCTGGTATTCAGAAAAATCTGAATCAAAAAAACAAAAATCGGCCGACGAGTCAATCTCATTTTAGTACCAACTTTACTCCAAGCGAGATACAAAGAAAGACCCATCAAGAAATAGAGAATTGTCCAAACCGGAGCAAAGACCCAGCTTGGCGGATTAAGCGAGGGTTTTAATAAATTTTCATACCAAACGGAAATTGCTGACACAGTAAAAAATGAACCAATAAAACCAGCAACAAAAGGCAAAAGAAAAGAAATAAGAAGTTTTTTGAAATTTATTTTTCCCATAGCTTCTAGACGCAAAGATTATGGTTGAACCGACTCGACTTCTTCACTTTTAATAGTCTGCAATAATTCAATCTCGGAAACTTGTAAAGTATTTCCAAATGAAAAATCTCCTCTAACTAAAACTTCTTTTCCAATAAAATCTGACAAAGCATTGCTGATACGCGAAAACTTAAGAGGTAAAGAATAGAATGTCCCGTGAAGACTGTCTCCGAAAGGCATAGGGGTAATTAAGCTAAATTCTCCACCTTGGCTAGAGAGTTTGCCGGAAAAATATTCTTGATTTTTACAAGGACTGAATTCGCAAAGCGGGCCGACTCGTCCGACAGATGAACCGTCCGGACACAAAAGCGCCTCAAGGGTGCAAGCGACTCTTGGTCCCCCGCCCCCGCCTTGTTTAAGCATATCTAAAAATAAACCACCTGCGGCAACCGCCAAAAAAACAAATATAAGTAAAAAAAGTCCCTTCATAAAATAATCATACACTAAAAAGACTTTGCAAAAAATATCTTTGATATATAATCACTGCTAATCTATTATTTAAAAGTTAAGAAAATAAAGTTTTGAAAAATATGAAAAATTTTCTGATTGTTTTGGCGATTGTGATTGTTCTTGGCGCTATCTGGTGGTTTGCTCCACAAGGAGAGCCGGTTTCTCCCAACGGTTCCTCAACGGGTGACATGAACGGCACAGACGATGAATCCTTACCGGAAGCAGTCTTGGTGGCTAGAAAATCAATTGCCGAAGCTCGTGAGATTGGAGAGGAAAACATTATCGTCACAAGTGCTCAAGAAAAAAGTTGGCCGGACAGCTGTCTTGGTTTGCCCGGAGCAGAAGAAATGTGTGCCCAAGTCATAACTTCTGGCTATGAAGTAGTTTTTGAAATTGGCGGACAAGACCATACCTACCGAACTAACTCCGACGGCAGTCAAATTAGAGAATCATATTAATAAAATTTAGTTTTCTAAATAAAAAGAAAACCGGGGTTGAAGCCCCGGATGGAGAAGGTCGGTCACCTTTGTATTAAGAGATTCCAGAGACCAATACAGAGCGCAGTCACCCCCGTCATAGACCACAAGAACCACAGGGGCTTGGAGAGAGCGATGTGAAGCTTCTGAAGCCCTGTGGAAGCCGTCAATCCCTTGGCAACAAAGGTAATGTAGAAAAGCATGGCCGAAATCAGGTGGGTCCAGTAGAGAGGACGAGGGGAGAAGAATTCCACAAGACCAAAACGAATCAGCGCCTCAAGAGACGCAACAACCCCTGTCAGCAAGAAGAAAAGAAGCCACGCCCTAAATCTGTGTTCTTTGTAATTTCTTTTTTTCTTTGCCGTGTCCTCAACAATCTTCAAAGAGTAAGAGATGACAATAACAAGAATCGCAATGACCTCAAGTAGCAGGATGGCTTCCAGCATACATTCCCCTTTCTATCACAGCCAGTTATTATTTAAAATGTTCCAAAAATAAAGTTATAAAAATTTACTCACGATGTCAATGTGATATCTGACTTTCCTTTAATTTAAGTGAAGAATAGATATCAAATAGAGCAAGACAAACACTCATGGCAAGCGGTCCCAAGAGAAATCCTAACGGACCAAAAAAAACTAAACCGCCCAAAACAGCGATAAACACAGCAAGGGGGTGCAACTGCATGCCACGACCAACAAGCTTTGGACCTAGGAAATTATCAACAAGACCTACAGCGGTCACTCCCCACACCAAAAGCCCGACTCCGCCAAATGTACTGCCCGCAAGAAACAGAAAGATAATCGCCGGAATAATGACAAGCGACGTGCCAATACCTGGAAGAAAAGCGGCAATAGCTGCAACACCTCCCCAAAGAACAGGATTCGGCACGCCAAAAATCGCAAAACCGATACCTGTCAAAGCGCCCTGAATAATCCCAATAGCAAGATTGCCCTTCATAGCCGCCGACACCGCCGATTTTAACCGTGACACGATAAACTCATCATCTGTATCATCTAGTGGACTTAAATCCACAAAATAATTTTTTAACCTATTGCCATCTTTGATGAAAAAATAAAAGGCCGTAAGGAACACAAATGCATTGATTATTATTTTAGCAAAACTCGAGAACACGGCGCCAAAGTTTTGAATCAAAACATCAAGCCCCTGCTTGGCGTATTGACCAAAGTCAAGTTTAAAATCTGCTGGGATCGGTAGGACAGTGCGGGTTCGGTTTAGTATTTCTTCCATCGAGCTGACAAAGTTATTGTTTTCGCTTGTTAACGTTTGATACAGTTGACTGGATTCCTTAAAAATTTGAGTTCCCAAAATTGAAATTGGTAATAAGATTAAAAAAATAGCGACGATGGTTGTAGAAAACGCCGCCACACTTTCTCGTTTCTTTAGATAATTCAAAAACTTTTTATAAATCGGTTGAAAAAGAAACGCAAATACGGCCGCTAAAATAAGCGGACCCAAGAACGGCTTGATTATAAAATACACGACGACAATTGACACCGAAAGCGCGATAAAAAGGAAATAGTGAGATTGATGTTTTTTGTCCATATGATTTTAATTTTTAAATTTAATGCACCAACTTTAAATGATCAATGTTTTGGATCTAAAAAATCAATTACTGTTTCTAAGACTTCTCTTCGCAAAAAATCGTTGATATTATGAATTTCTTATGATATATCGCAGGGCCGGAATAGAGACAACAATACCCACAACAATTGAGATTAATAGAGCTTGAGTATTATTCATAAATTTAACGCTGTCCAAAAAAAGCCAGAGGCCTCGAAATATAAAAACAGAGGCAACAATCAGAGCAATTTCCGCCAAAATCAACTTTTGATTTTTCTTAACCTTCATATCTACGAATAGATTTTAACATTTCCAAACCTCAAGTTAAAGTTTTTTCTCTAATTCTTTAGGTAAGTTTGGTCTACGTCACATAGCATTATTGCCACTTTATATTTTTACGGGTTTTTCCAACCAAAAACACGACCTGCAGTGGCGGAGCGTGTTTTTGAATGCGCCTAGGTTGGCAATGAAGAAAAAAATATCTGCTTTTACTAATGTTTCCACTTAATTTAGTAACTATTCTAACTGGGCGGTCTCCGGCGCTAGAGTATTTGCACTCGGGAGTGTGATGCTTATGTTGGTCGAGGTGTCCATTGTTTCTGGGGTTTGCGCTGTTGAAGTGTCGCGAAAATTTAGCCAGAAAAACACACCAATTCCGATAACCACAATTAGCATAATAACGGATAAAGCCCAACCACCACCATCAGCACGTTCTCTGTTTGGAGGAGTATTAATTACTGTTGTCATGATATTTTACAAACATTAACTTTTAATAAATGTGACCTACAAATGGAGCCGACTCGACTAAGGTTGTATTACACAAATAATTACAATCATCTCAACTTTCTGTAATATTCATTTGTAATATTCATATAGATTGTTCGGCATATAGCATATAGTTTGTGTTCACAGCACAACTATTAATAGTAATTTAATGAAATAAATATATGGGAATTATTCTCTGGATTGTATTTGGCGGGCTTGTCGGCTGGATCGCGTCTCTTATTATGAAAACCGATGCTCAACAAGGCATCATCCTCAACGTGGTTGTTGGTATTGTTGGTGCAGTTATCGGCGGTTGGCTTATGAGTCTTTTTGGAGAAACTGGCGTAGGTGGCTTCAATATCTACAGTTTTCTCGTAGCGCTTCTCGGCGCAGTCGTCCTTATTTGGATTGTTAAAGCAATACGAAGGTAGAAAAAACTTAAAATAAATTACAATTCTGCCAAAACAAAAGCGCCTTTCCGGGGCTTTTGTTTTGGCTTGATCCTGTGCTTAGATGAGTTCTTTTATCCTGAATTTATTGAAGGAAAACTGCAACCTAGAGGAAGATCAAAAGAGAGATTGGGAAGTTTAAGATTTTTAAAATTATTTGAAAAATTAAGCAAGTTTTTTATTGTAGTTCGCCTCCTCATCCCCGTGCTTTTAGCACGGGGATGAGGAGGCGAGTCGTGCAAAGAGTCGGCGGAGCCGACACTTCTGCAACAAAGTTTTCCCTGATGTCTCGTCCTATGCCCGTTCCGCCAGCTAGCGGATTAGCGCGGGGATAGGACGAGACAAAACTTTATTTCTCTAATCTTATCTGACTTCCGTTTATATCAATTCGATAGGTGTAACTTTTTCCTCCAGCTTGGACTACTACTTCATATCCCGGAGTTATTACTAGAGCACAGCTTTCATGAGCTTCACCAAGACCGAGACAGGAATCTGTCCATTCTTTTTCAAATGCAGTCATAACAATGACTTTCCTTTCCTCCACATTATAAGTTTCGGCAACAAGCTTCTTTACCTTAGAGACAGCTTCTGGTAGTGGTAAGTTGTGAATACTTCCCGGAGGGGCGTTATCAGCCGAAGTCGGAGTTTCAGTTCTAAATTCCACTGTCTTTAAGAGATCTTCAAAGACTGAAACTAGTTTATCTTTCGGCGAGTTAAAGAAGACGGTAAACATATAGACATAATCTGGTCTGGCAACTACGGCATTATAATTTTGCCAAAGTCCGTCAGCTTTATATTTTAATGCCGTTTCGTCAGCGATTTTAATCTCTTCTATATTTCCGTCAGAGAGTTTAAAGTTTGAGAAATTAGTTCCTTCAACAAAGCTCCTGGCGGTGTAGTTGTCCAGATTATTCTGGAAAATACTGATTGTAATAGTTGGCGGGGAATCAGTTTCTTTGATTTTTCCAGCAACCAAATCACGATTAAATTGATTATCCTCAAATATAACAATTGCATGCCTCTCTCTTTCGCCGGTATCAATATCTACCTCGTTAATAAAATACTCGTTTGGATATTCAAAAAATAATACAAATTCTTCCGATAAATAAGTCTGAGATGAGCTTGGTAATGGATTTTGTTCTTTCGATAAGAGCCACCAAATCCCGCCGACAATAAAAATTAAAATCAATATAATTATAGTTTTTTTCATACTTATCTATATTAGCAAAAATGAAAATAAAAAGATATTTTACTTCGCTTTATAATAGCTCAACATTATGCGGAATATCGGAGCCTTTTGGAAGACGGATAAAGCTGACATTTGGCTACCGAATATCAAGCAGGGGTTTTTTGAGATTAACATCATATCAAGGAATTTCCTTGCTGTGCCTTTCATCTTTACTCAGTTGTCTTGCCGTCAAAATGTTCAGTATCAGCCTCACCTTCGGCTTTGGTTTTGTGGATCACCCCGTCTTTGTGATGCGGTGGTATGTATAGAGTATAAAGCTTCATCGCTTCGCTTCCAGTATTGATGATGTTGTGTTTAGTACCAGCAGGGACAACGATGACACTGCCATCAGCAAGATCGTGAGGGATATCGCTCAAAATTGCTGTTCCTGTCCCTTTCTCAATACGCAAGAACTGATCGACATCATGTACTTCTTCACCAATCTCTTCTCCGGCAAGAAGCGACATCAAAACTAGTTGGCTGTTTTTGTCGGTGTATAAAACTTTGCGGAAATTATCGTTTTCAAGTGAGAACTTTTCGATGTTTGTTACGTATCCTTTCATAAAAATATTATCTCAAGTTTTAATTAAGCATTTAAATTTTTCTGCTATCATATGCCCAGTGTAGAACGGCTTGCCTTTGCGTCGGCCGGCAGGTCAAATCTTTCGGCCGGCAATTCTTTTGGATCTGCGATATGTGCCGGCGGATGGCTTTCCAGCGTTTGATCTGCCGTTCGTCTTCGCCCGGAAGCCTTCTGCCCATGTAATAGCGGCAATACCACTGGAACCAGCCGCGCGGATCATGCTCTTCGTTGATCCAACCTTTATCAATCCAGACTTTGAGCGGAGAGCTTGCGTGTTTATGAAAAAAGTTAAGCGTGTCGTCGTGATGTTCGGGTGAAAGCTTGGCGCGCGTAAACCAATCATTTGGAAACTCCTTTTTGCAATCGGTCATGTATTTGCCACCAAAGACACCGAGCGCGAGCATCTGTTTTGGCGTAAGCTCTGGCTTAAAGTTCGGATGAAAATTCCGTCCTGCCGGTTCGGTAAGTTGGTATTTGTAACCCTTCTGGAATTTATCGTTTACTTTTACAGTCTTTTTTCTCATAGATAATACGCGCTTGTTCTCACGATTCTATTTTTTGTATTCCAAATAAACGCCGTAGGCAACAAGTAAGGAGATTAAAAATCCTATTATAAAAATAGTTGCGTTGCTCATATTAAAGTTGTAAAAAACTTAAAATTATTTTCGCAAAAGAACGCCTAAGCTTAAAATAGATGGCACCCAGAGACCGACAAAGATACCCGCATCTTGCTGTCCGGTAAACCATAAATAGACGGCCAACAAAAATGCGATAAACCCCGCGATAACAAAAATATTTTTCATATAGATAATAAATTAGTTTTTAAATCGACTTTTAAAGTTTAGCACAGCAAATAAAGAGTCTTATAAATCTATTTACTAACAATGTGTACAACCAGCAAAAGCAATCCACCCCACCAGCCGATGTCGGACACTATTAATCCGGCCATAATTTTATTTTGCCAAGAAGCAGGCAAGAGTTCTCCGGACAGGCCATCTTTCTCCCGTTTTAATAAAAACGGGCTAACTTTAAATGAGAGAAAATAACCGTTAGCAATCAGGACAACAGCGATAACAGCGTGAATAAGCGGGATACCGGCAAAACTTTCGGCACGATAAAAAATTATTCCGCCAACTACAGCGAGCGTTATGCCGATCCAAATCATCGGCTTGGTCACTTTATGCGTCCGAGTGGTGGCCTCGGTCCAGTATGTTGACTTTCGTCCAAGAAAGCCGTGGATGTCTATGACCGTTACTGCACCAAGCCCGACAACAAAACCAGTGAGAAAAAGAAACAGTCCGATAACATCTATCCATAACGTGTCTATCATAATATTTTTACTTGTGGCGATTTATCCTAAGATTAACATCATATCAAGGAATTTCCTTGCTGTGTCTCAACAGCCCCGCCACTCTCGGGGCTAAACGACGTGTCCGCCATAGCTTTAGCGAAGGCGGAGCGAACACTCTCATCTTCAAAAAATGAGTTCGTATCTAGTTTACTGGCTCCGGCGGTAGGATTCGAACCTACGACCCAGCGATTAACAGTCGCTTGCTCTACCACTGAGCTACGCCGGAATTTTTTTAAAAGAACGTAAAAATAATATCAAAATTGAGTTAAAATGTGAACATATGCATCTTAAAGTAAAGGTTTTCACCGACGCAAAAAAAGACAGGTTGGAAAAAATTTCAGAAGGCAGATTTCAGTGTTTTATCAGAGAAAAACCGGAAAATAATTTAGCCAACAAAAAAATGCTAGCTCTCCTTGCTGAACATCTAAACTTACCTATAAAAAAGCTAAAAATTACAAAAGGTCAGCGCCAACCAAACAAAATTGTCTTGACCAGTTTCTGACACACTCCACTTGTCTTTAAAACATAATTTGTTATTATCACTTTAGAAAGGGGGCGCCGTGGGAAAACGACACACTGATTCGACTGTGTCGCCCATTCCAACTCCCCGGTTTGTAAGCCCCCATTCGACCCGTCCTGGTCGGGCCACTTGCCCATCTTCCCCAGCCCACCCGCGCCAGGACGGGTTTTTCTTTTTTCTAGAAAATGATATAAAGAGCATAGATTTCTGTACACAAACACACACGAACGGGAGGCAAAAATGCGAAGAAAATCTAACCCGACGATCGTGATAAACATCGTCATTGTCGTTATTTTGATACTGGCAATTGGCCATATCATTTGGCAAAGCATCAACCTCATCGAATTCGGTGAGGGTCCGACAGTCAAAAACAGCGCTACTGCAGCATTTTCGGCTGTCTCGGAATACGAGAAAAAACACGGCCGAGACTTCCCGTCTGAACCAAACAGTGTAGCGGTTTTCAAATTCAAAGCAGATGAAAGCCGCCTCTTGGTGGTTCGGATTGATGAACTATACGACGACCGAAACCTGCCGAAACAGTGGCTGGTCTGTGATGGAGTCGTCAGGAGGGTTATCGAAGACTGAAGAGGAACCAGGGGCTGAAAGAATCTGGCGGAATATCGTCCCACCCCCACTACACGATACGGCGGGGGAAGACAAAAACACCCCAGTCTATCCCCCTTTCCGGCAGTGTAATTCTTCGGCCCGTCCCTTTAACCCGCCATCGCTTGCGACTTGTAGGCGCACACGATGGCGGGTTTTTCTCTTGAAATTTTTAATATTTCAAATACAATATCGCAAGTGTTCTTCAAAAGACATCTTAAATAAAAGAGGAGAGAAATGAACGCCCCATACAGTGCATCAGAAATCATCAGGCGGAAGATCACCGGATTTGCTATAGGCGCTACTATTTACTCCTTGGCATGGCTGATTTTCCAGCTCTTCTGAAATCAGTTTAAAAAAGAGTCTGGAGTTGCTTTTTTTTACAGAATATGCATAATATTAGATTAGAGACTCTCCCTTTGGCTTGGGCGGAAAAAGGTCGCGGTCGGTCCCCCATGGGAGCCGCCTCCGGTTAATCCGGCACCCAATAAAAAAATTGATTGGGTGTAGCGGTAAAGCGAACCGGTTGAGTCGTTCTAGAGCGATTCCTGAATCGTAAACCAACCTCTACCCTCTTTCCGCCCAGCCCTCCGGCCCCCGCGTGTCATCCTGTCGCGCGTGGGGCCTTTTTCTTTTTATAAACGACGTAGTTCGTCAGCTGGCGGAGGGTTCCGACATTACCTCGGGGCAGAGCCCCGAGGGACTATATAAAATCAAAATCCCCGCGCCTTGTGGGCGCGGGGAGGGATTTCAGTCTCTAATCTCGTCTTGAAGCTCTTCCGAAGATCTTGAGGAACTAACTCCGGCGAAAAGTGTGATCTCGCCCTGGCCGACACTCTTCGCCTGATTAGTTTCCACCATAACGAAAAACTTCCAAATACTTCTAGTGCCCCGCCCCCACCTTTTCAACAAATTCGCTGTGATAACTAGCTGAACCGGCGGAGTAACGAGCTCGCTACCGGACTGACACTTGTCATAACGGACAACGAAACACTTGCCGTTTCCGAGAACACTTGCGACAAACAAACCGCAGGTCTGTGCCATCATCTCAATGATGAGAGAAAGCGGCATGGCCGGTCTACCCAAAAAATGGTCGTGCAGGAAGGGTTTGGATTCGCCTTCAAGCGAGTAGTCGAATGTTGTGATTATAGTTCCTGCTTCCCCATCAATCTTAACCACCTTATCCACAAACCTGAAACCAGCCCCCATCTGCCTTTCGAAGATTTCCATCAGATTTTCGCCATTCAGCATCTTCTTCTCCTTGTGCTTTGTCTGCCATATTTATAACAAAACGAGTAATTTAAAGCAAAGTCAGCAAAAAGTTATGATAAAATTTAAGTATGCTTGAAGCGGTTATTTTAGGTCTAGCTCAAGGACTAGCTGAATGGATCCCAATCAGCTCAGAAGGATTGATTGTTGCTATAAAAAGCAATTTTTTTTCTGGAGATAAAACTATTGTTGACTTAATCAGGTTGGCGCTCTTTTTACACTTCGGGACTTTTCTTTCGGCCTTGGTTTATTTCAGAAAAGATGTTTTCAATCTGACCAAAACCGCCTTTCGTCCGAAAGAATCTTCAGAAGAAGACCGTAAAATTTTTAGATTTATTTTTATAGTCACCTTGGTTAGCGGGCTTTTTGGATTTTTACTACTTCAATTTATCGGTAGGTTTGAAGAAAAATTAAAGCTCGGCAGTGTCTTTGCAAATACCCTAATCGCTCTGATGCTTTTTATAACCGCAACTTTACAATTAAGCTCGAAAAAAACCGGACTGAAAGAAGAAAAAAATCTTAATATCTGGGACGGTCTTGCCTTGGGAATAATGCAAGGATTATCAGTAGTTCCGGGACTTTCGCGCTCCGGATTGACAGTCTCCGCCCTGCTTTTGAAAAAATTTAATGACACAACCGCTTTGCGTTTGAGTTTCCTTTTGAGTTTACCTATAGTTTTTTTAGGCAACCTTTTCTTAAACTTTAGATCATTCAGCGTGTCTTTAGAACTCATTGTCGCACTCATCGTCTCCTTTCTCGCCGGCATACTGACAATTGACATACTCCTTAGACTAGCGAGAAAAATAAATTTTGGTTATTTTGCTATCTTTTTCGGAATCTTGCTTTTAATCGCAAATTTTCTCTAGAACGTTTGTTTTTTAAATTTATCGAGTGCGCCGGTTTTCAAGCAATAGTCATGCATTACTATTCCGGCGGCGACTGAAACGTTAAGTGAGCGGACACTACCAAATTGGATAATTTGGACTTTATAATCACACCTCTCCAAAACTTCTTTAGGAATACCATCGCTCTCTTGGCCAAAGACAAGTAAGGTCTTTTTTGAAACGTCCCATTCAAATTCATTAAGCGTCGTTGAATCTTCCGTGTTTTCGGCCGCCACCGCCAAGTCGTAGCCGGAAAAAATTTCATCCAAGTCTTCAATAAATTTGACGTGCTTAAACTTCATATAAAACTCGGTGCCAACACTTGCCCGCCGATCAAATTTTTTCCGGCCGTAGAGAATAATTTCTTTCGCCCCAAAAGCGTTGGCGGTACGAATTATATTTCCGGCATTATTATCATAAAGAAGGTTGGCTATTAAGACGCCAAAATTCAACTTACGACCATCCAGATACTTTTTTACCTCTTCGTCAGACATCCATTTCAAATAATCCGGTCGGTTTCTCGGCTTATTGGGATCAAACGACAGAGTTTTACCTTTAAATTCAAATTCCATTACTAAAGAATGGCAAAAGTCGGACAAAAATCAAGTCCTAAACGGAACTATTCATGACGGACCAAATGGTCATGACCGCTTTCTTTCTCAAGAATTTTTGAATGGAGGTCAAGAATAATCTTCTTCGCCTCGTGAGGATTTTTTGCGTCTTTCAGTATAATTTCTCGTCCAGCGCCGGCAGTTTGAACATGAATTTCACCAAATCCCAAAAAGGTCGGGATGATACCGCTGATTTCCACTGTCGCATCTTGAACTTTTTCAAAGCGCAGGTTTATAGTTTCTCGCCGAAAAAGGCCTTTTTGTTCAATAGCAATAATTCTGGTTGGAGTTACATACCAAACATCTAGATAATAGTCGGTCCATTCAAGAAAAAATATTAGCCACAAAATAAGAAGCCAAATAAAATATCCGAAAGAAAAAAGATAGACCAGACTTCCGCCAAAATCAATTTGTTTGATAGTTGGGAAAAATTTCAAAACCACAAACACCAAAATGCCGGGCAATAAAGCAATTATAGACAATATAAAACCCTGGACAAAAATTACAAACCAGTGCTTGCGAAGCTCCAAAACCACCTTCTCGTCTGAATCAAGTTTAAACATATTTAATCATTTTTCTAAAACAACAAGATAGAAGCGACAGCGCCGAGAATAAGAAAAGCAGAAACAGAAAAATAAACTATCTCAGCTGTACCAACGGCAGTAGCGTGCAAACCAAATTTATTCCAGTGGAAAATAAGAATTAAGCTTAAAACTAGAAAAACTAAAAAAACTACAGACAAAATGAGCCACAAGAAATCACTGTTTACAACAAAGCTCGAGCTCGGGAAACCCAAGTTAAAATTCAGAGAATTTTCTAAAGTCCCCTCTTCCATATTATGAATAATATCACAAAAAATTTATAGGAGGTTGAAAAAAACTGTGGAAATTTTCCTGGACACAACCAAAATTAAATTATAAATTTAAGGATGGAAACAAGACGACAAAAGAAAGGAGCGACTCGTGGACCAGGCCAAAGACGGCACAAAGTCCAAACCGCCCAATGACCGCAAGAGAGAGGAAAAGAAAGGGGGACTTAAGAACAGGGGTGGAGAGAAAACGAAAAGACCAGACAGGTCTAGAACAGTGCGGATTGATCCGCACGACCGGACAATTTCGGCCGGCCTGTAGCTGTCAAGCTCTTTCTTCGAGCCCCGCTGGCGTGTAAACACGTCAGCGGGGCTCTTTCAAAACTCAAATTTAATGACAGAGATACTTACCACCGAAACCTTAAGGCGGGAAGATTTATTTAGCTGAATTGTCGTTAAAACTTATGGCTTTATTTTTAGCGGTCTTTTTGACAAAAGAATTAACCAACCAAAGCACGAGCGCAAAGACAAGCGCCCACCAAAAACTATCAATACTAAAGCCCTCAACAATCCAAGCTGCCAAGATAACAAGAATGGTGTCTATGACTAAAGTAAAGAGCCCAAGAGTCAGAATGTTAATCGGCAGAGTCAATAAAATAACAATCGGCCTAATGAAAGCATTTATCAAGCCCAGAACTAAAGCTACGACTAAAGCTACCCAAAAAGTGGCGACTGTAACACCCGGCAAAATATAAGCAATTGCCAGAATAATTACGGCAGAAATCAACCAATTTAAAACAATGTTCATAATACTCATATTAAAAATTAAAACTAATAAAAAACGAAAACTATGACTAAAACATTCTACAATTATATACCATAAATCAATAATCAACGATTTGCCGGAAATAGGCAAAGTGATATTATAGACGACAAATGAGCAAAAAAATGGTTAACACCGAACCATACAAAGGGGTCCGGGATTTTTATCCCGAGGACTTATTTATTCAGAAATACCTCTTCCAAAAAATGAGAGAAACGGTAGAAAGTTTTGGCTACGAAGAATACGGGGCTTCGATTCTTGAGCCGGCCGAACTCTATCGCGCCAAAAGTGGTGAAGAAATAGTTAATGAGCAAACCTATACTTTTTTAGACCGTGGAGAAAGAGAGGTAACACTGCGCCCAGAGATGACGCCGACTTTGGCCAGAATGGTGGCAAAAAGAAAAAGGGATTTGACTTTCCCCTTACGCTGGTACTCAATCCCCAACCTCTTCCGATACGAAAATACTCAAAGAGGTCGCTTGAGAGAACACTTCCAACTAAATGTCGATATTTTTGGTGGAGAGCCGAGAGAGGCCGATTTGGAAATTTTAATACTGGCCTACTCACTTCTAAAAAACCTTGGCGCCAAAGATGAGGATTTCAAAATAATCATCAATAACAGAAAGGTCGCCGAAATGACTTTTGAAAAACTCGGCCTTAATTCTGAACAAAAATATAAAATCTCAAAAGTTATAGACAAAAGAGACAAAATTTCGGAAAACGAATTTAAAACCGCAGCAGAAACTCTACTACAAGAAAAAGCTGAAAGATTTATAGAGATCATGGATTCAAATAAAAAAATGACTGATCTACTCGGGGAACAAAGTCCGGAAATCAAAGAATTGACCACACTAATCGACGGACTATACAAGTTCGGAATCAAAAACATTGAGTTCAATCAAAATCTGATGCGAGGTTTTGATTATTACACCAGCACGATTTTTGAAATATTTGATACCAATCCTAAAAACAGCCGATCACTATTTGGTGGCGGACGATTTGACGAACTTCTGCAAATTTTTGGTGAGGCAAGCATACCGGCAGTGGGCTTTGGCGCCGGAGATGTAACCCTGCTTGATTTTCTAGAAACCCACAACCTGCTTCCTGATTACAGAAGTCAGACTCAAATCTATATTTGCCGACTTGATCAGAAATTTACTGATGAAGCAAATAGACTTGCCCAAGATTTAAGAAAACAAGGAATAAATTCAGCAGTAGATTTAACCACCAAAAAAACCGGTGACCAGATAAAAACTGCAGCTAAAAAGAAAATACCTTTCATTGTCTGTCTCGGAGAAAATGAGATAAAATCAAACAGATTTAAGGTTAAGAATCTTGAAAGCGGAGAGGAAACAGATTTAAGCGCGGGAGAAATAGCAGATTTTGTAAAGAAAAATTTGAGCTAAAAAATCCGAATTCTTATGTCCAAGATTGTTTTTGATATTGAAACCAAAAATATATTTTCTGATGTCGGCGAAAGAAACCCGGCGGCGCTGGATATTTCGGTCGTCGGAATATACGATTACCGAAGCGGAGAATATAAAACTTTTTTAGAAGAAGAATTTAACAAACTGTGGCCAATTTTAAGCCGTGCCAATCTGTTAATCGGCTTTAACAGCGACCACTTTGATATCCCGCTCTTAAACAAATATTATCCGGGAGACCTGACTAAAATCAAAAGTTTGGATATTCTGAAAGAGATAAAAGAAAGTTTCGGAAGACGCATGAAGCTTGATCAAATTGCCGAAGGTACGTTGGGAATTAGAAAATCAGGTTTTGGACTGCAAGCTACCGAGTGGTGGAAAAAAGGTGAGGTTGAAAAAGTCAAAAAATACTGCCTTGATGATGTAAAAATTACCAAAGAAATCTACGAATATGCATTAAAAAACAGCGAACTCAAATTTGCCGAGGGTGGCAAAATTATGGAAATTAAGCTAGATGTTAAAAGCTGGCAAGAATCTGAACAAAACGGAACAACTGGGGCACTGCCGTTTTAAACGGCTAAAACACCAAAATGGACTTTATTTTTTTGTATGATAAGATTCGTTTACCTTTTAAAATTTAAATAAATAAAAACTATGCAAAATAAAATTTTTCTGCCTTTGGCAATAATCATTGCCGGAGGATTGATAGCCGGAGCTTTATATTTTGGAGGAAATGGTGACAGAGTAAGTAATGACGCTGAAGAGCCCTCTTTCGAAAAGATGAGCCCCGTTAGTGAGGGTGATCACATATTTGGTAACCCGAGTGCTCCAATAAAACTTGTCGAGTATTCTGATACCCAATGCCCTTATTGCCGAGCCTTCCACCAAACAATGAAAATGTTGATGGCTGAATTCGCGCCGGAAGGCAAAGTAGCTTGGGTCTATCGTCACTTTGCAATATTGGGATCCGAATCAGTCACTGAAGCCCATGCTACGGAATGCGCCGCCGACCAAGGAGGAGATGAAATGTTCTGGAAATTTATTGACGCCATGTTTACCGCTAAAAACGACAACGCTAGATTTCCTGTGGGTGCTTCGATAGAAACTGTTGCAAAAGGAGTAGGGCTAGATATGGAAAAATTCAGAACATGCCAAGAAAGCAGAAAATTTGAAGAAAAGATTTTGGCTGAAAGACAAAATGCCGCAAATGCCGGTGCGCAAGGCACACCTTACACTTTGATTGTAAACGCTAAAAATGAACCGATGGCAGTTATTCCGGGTGCCCTACCTTACGAAAGCGCCAAGCAAGTCGTGGAGGAAGCGCTAAAAAATATCTAACTAGCGTCTTGATACAACAGACTTCTTCAAGAGACAATATTTACAGTGTGAGTCAGAGCAGGTCTTATCCCAAAAAGAAAGAGTGGCGATTTCCGTCGCTTTTTCTTTTGCAAGCGATACTAAATCTTCGACTTCATTATCTCCAATAAAAAACTTCTCTTTCTTGAAACGACCGGTTTGATTCGGCTCAATAAAGTCAATCTCGCCAGACACCATTTTGTATCGCCCATCGGCAAATTGATTTAAAAGTAGTTTGTAGAATACGAGCTGACGGTAAAGATTGCCCGAAGAATGTTTGGTTTTTCCGAGTATATCATTACGACTCTTTGGTTTAGAAGTCTTGTAATCAACGACATTAACTTCCCTATCAGACACCCCAATAAATTCTAGCTTATCAAGCTTGCCGCGCAGGACTAATTCCCTTTTTTTACTACCAATTTTTACCTCACCCAAAATCACACCATTTATAGTAAACTCGGTCTTGATATTTTTTGGCCAACTGTTTTTATAAAAATCATAATAAGCTGAAAGTGATTTTCTACCTTTTTTCAAAGCATCTTCGTAATCATTTTTATCTAAAGATTGTCTTCTTAAGGCATTTTCAAAAAAAACTATTAAGTCTTTGGAGTTTGGTTTTTCATTGTTGCGATATCGTTTAAAAAATTCTTCAAAAGCCAAGTGGACCGCGGTGCCATACATCTGATTTTTGTTCGGCGCCTTAGGAAGTCGCAGGAGATTTTCAAAAAAATATTTCCACGGACATTCTAGATAATTATTCAAAGCACTGACCGAAAGCCCTTGATCAAAAAACATATTTGCCAAAAAGACTTCGTCTTTAAAAATATCGTTCTCTGCGGGCTTTTTCACCGGCTTTTTCAAAACAACTTTTTTCAAGAATTCGGATTCAAGTGAGGCGGTCTTAATTTCCTTGACTAGTTTTGGATTAATTTCCGAAATAAACTGGGAAGGTAAACGAAGTTTTTGATTTTGGTCTTCACGGGAAAAGCTCAAAAAGATCTCTCTCTTGGCTCGAGTCAAAGCCACATAGAAAAGCCGGCGTTCATCCTCAAGTCCGACTTCTAAAAAGACATCGATTGGAAGATTAAAATTCTTCCTCCTTTTACGATGCCCCCAATGACCGTCAAAAAGTCCGGTAATATAAACGTAATCAAATTCCAACCCCTTAGCGCTGTGGGCCGTCATTAAATTTACAGCTTCCTTTTTCGGTCCATAAGAGTCTGGGACCTTTAAAAAGACATCATAACGTTTTAGTAAATTTAAAAAACTTACAAAATCGGACAATTTCGCATCTTTATGATTTTGCGCTAATTTTCTGGCCTGCCCAAAGAAAGCTTCGAGCTTATTTAATTCCTCCCACGAATTTTTGTTGGATAAAGCAAATTTAATATATCCAGAACGCTCAATCAAGTTCTCCAGAAAATCCATTAGATTTTGGTTATCAGCCTTTCTGGACAAGTCTTTCAGTAATTCATAAAAAGACAGAATATTTTTTTGATCTTCCAGATTTATTTTTTCTAAAATTTTTGGAGAACGGAGACAGTCGTGCAAGCTAATTTTTTTTCGCCGGCAATATTCCAAAATCTTAAAAACATCCAAAATATCAATATTTAGAAAATCTATAAAAAGAGTTTCGGCCAAAAGTTCGTCGTCACCAAAACGGTCAATCGCACGAAGTAAAGAAAGTATTTTTCTAATGTTTTCATCTAGAAACAAACGTTGACCAGAATATATTTCAAACGGAACACCTTTTTTTTGCAAAGCGTTTGCAATCGAAAAAACATCATTATTGTCTCGGTAAAAAACTCCAATTGAGGAAGGTTTAATCCCACTTTTAATTTTTTTTGATATATCTTCAGCAATAAACGATTCTTCAAAAATTGGCTTGCTAAACTCCCGCAGAAAAATTTTTGGATTATTTGAAAGCGGGTCGGAAACAGAAACAAGGCGTCGACGCAACATTGGATCATTTACTGAATTTTTTTCTATCAAAGAATGTGAGGCGTCCAAAATCCCTTGCGGCGAGCGATAATTTTTTTCCAAAGTTAAAATTAAAGCATCAGGATAAATTTCTTTAAAGTAGAGAAAATTCTCCAAAGAGGCGCCTTGGAACCGAAAAATCGCCTGCTTCTCATCGCCAACAATAAAAATATTCGGTGATTTATGAAAACCTAAAAGCAGTTCCAGAATCCGATTTTGGGCGCGGTTAGCATCTTGATGTTCATCGGCCAAAATATACAAATATTGCTCTTGAAGCTCTGCTAAAAGCTTTTTGTTTTTTCCCAAGGCCCGAACCACCTCAAGTATCATATCTTCGTAATCGTAAAGCGAGCGTTCGTGAAGAGCTTTTTCATAACGCTCATAAACCTCGCAAAGCTCTCGGTTTTTTCTAAGGTGTTCTGAATCTTCGTCTTCGATTGACTTTCTTTTTAATGAAGAGGAGGTTTCTGGCCTGTTTCTTTTTTCATAATCAAGAATAGATTTTTTAAAATCAGAAACCCCGATGTTTTCTCTTTTCAATTCCCTGATTACCGAAAGAATTGGTTTTATGTAAAAAATAGGATTTCCGAAGGGTTTGATTTTATCAAAATTTGAATTATCAATTATCTCTTCCAAAATCTGAATCTGCTCAACCTCCGAAGCGGTGTTGCCACCAACAACCCTTGGAAAAAAATCCGGATAACTTCTTATCACCTCATTACAAAAACTGTGAAAAGTAAAAATATTGACTCGATAGGCGTCGGCACCGATTATCTCTACCAAACGTCCACGCATCGAATAGACCCCGGATTCGGTAAAAGTTAGCGCCAAAATACCATCAGGTGGAGTATCGGTTTTGCGCAAGATATTGGCAATCCTTAATCCTAGAACCTGGGTCTTGCCAGTGCCTGGACCGGCAATAACCATAACCGGCCCCTCAATCGCATCAACCGCCCTTCTCTGTTCAGGATTTAATTTGTCATAATAAGTCTTGAATTTAGAAAACATATTCTGATAGATTTTAACACAAAACAATTCTTGGCTTTTTTTAGAAAAATGATATTATGAAAAAAGACTGCAGGATAATCCATCTTGTAAAAAGAAAAGAGAGGTTAAAGTGTCAACTAGACCAAGATTACTGAAGGGGGTAAATTCCGGCGGACATTCAACAATCCTAAGGGGGCTAGAATCTTTTTTGAGAGCTATCTCAAAGATTGGCGGAATAAGGGTCAGAACTGGAAAGTTAACAGGAAGTGGGAACAAGTCAGGTCAACCCTCCATGAAAGTAACTGATATGGAAACTGGGTTTAAAATTGTCGCGGCCATAAGTAGCGGCAGGCAGGAATTCTGTATCATTTTCCCTAAGTCGCTTAACCGGAAAGCAATCAAGTCACAACTACGGAAAATCTTTAAAGAAGAGGTTGGGTGATCCGAAACATCAACAAGCCGGCATTTGAGTCGGCTTATCCTTTTTAAAGGTAATTTTTGAGACGTTCTATCTTTTGGTGATTCCTTAATTTTTCAAGCGCCTTAGCTTCAATTTGTCTTATTCTCTCGCGAGTCACACCAAATTCCCTACCAACCTCTTCAAGAGTGTGGGTAATACCGTCAAGTAAACCGTGGCGCATTTCCAGAATCCGCCTTTCTTTCGGTGGCAAGTCAGAAAGAATTTCTTTGACTTGATCCGCTACAATTCTTCTTGATGTTTCTTCAGCCGGAGAAAGAATTTTATCATCAGCAATAAAGTCCCCGAGAGTGGATTTGCCATCGTCATCGTCAGGGCCAGCCGGACTTTCCAAAGACACTGTTGCTTGGTCAATTTTGGTAATGTTGTGAATTTTGTCAACGTCCATTCCCATTTCAATCGCCACTTCTTCTGGCATCGGATCGCGCCCCAAATCCTGCGACAGTCGTCGGACGATTTGCTTATATTTCGCGATTGTCTCAACCATATGAACCGGAACACGAATGGTGCGTGATTGGTCGGCAAGCGCTCTTGTAATAGCTTGCCTAATCCACCAAGTAGCATAAGTTGAAAACTTAAATCCTTTTTCCCAATCAAATTTATCAACTGCCTTAAAGAGGCCAAGATTGCCTTCCTGAATCAAGTCCAAAAGTGTCAAATCAGGACTTCGGCCAACATATTTCTTGGCAATTGAGACTACAAGACGCAAGTTTGACCTAGCCAAAATATTTTTTGCCTCCATGTCCCCCCTTACGATTCTTTGGGCCAATTCTTTTTCTTGAGCACCGGAGATCAGAGGGTATTGTCCGATTTCTTTCAAATACATCTGAATTGAATCTGCGGACAAAGAAGATTTGTATATGTCCTTCTCCTTCATCAATTCATCGCTGGATTCTAAGAGATTTCCACCTTCCAAAAGGTCAATGCCAGCGACCTCAATTTTGGAATAAAGGTCGTCAAGCAGCATTATATCGCTTTCGATATTTGGAAATTCTTTTAAGATTTCATCGTAAGTAACAAAACCTCTTTCTTTGCCTTTGTTCAAAATCTTCTCTACTGCCGATTCAATACTCTCCTTGGTTTTCTGTGTCTTAGGAGAAAGAGCCCGGGCACCCCGTGTCTTTCTGATAGAAGATTTCTTGGCTTTTACAGCAACCTTCTTTTTATTTTTAACCTTCGTCGACTTTCGGCCCTTTTTCAGAGATTTGTTCCGAAGGTTTTTCTTTTTAATAGCTTTGGTTTTTTTTCTTTTCATAAAAATTTTATTTTTGTCTTTCCAGTTTCAACTGATTTATTTTTTTGCTCAAATCCTGACTCTTGAGAAGCAATGTCTCAACCTTATCTCTATCTCGACCATTCTCGGCTTGCTGAATTTCTTTAAAGACTTCGGTCAAGGCGTTTTTTAAAACCTCTTCATGCAAATTAAAAATTAAATCCTCAACAATGTCTCCAATGTCGTCTCTATCAGAAAAATACGCTTCAGCTTCAAAAGTAAGCTCGTCTTTTTTAGAATCGTTCTGCTTTAAAAAATGCTCGAAATCCAGATCTGAAAATTCTTCTATCTTGCCTTTAATATCAGAAATGGTTGGTTTCTGTCCTTTGCCATCAAGCCAGAAAGCGATGCCAGCCAGTCTCAACATTATACTTGATTTTCTATCTGTCAATGACTTATCCGGAACCGAGATTTCAGACTCAACCGAATCAAGCTCAAGATCAACCTTTTGTAAATCGCTCCAAACAGCTGCCTCCGGGATGTTTACTCTCTCGGAAACCGAGGCAACAAAACGCGCCTGCTCAATGCTTGAGGGCAAAAGCTTTAAAAATGGCAGAACTTTTTTCATAATCTCTTGGTCTTGTCGACGTCTGTCCATTTTAGCTTCCAAAATTTTATCAAGATAGAAATCAATTATGTGACGCGAGTCTTTCAAGATTTTTAGATATTCGTTTTTATCTTTGGCAATAAATGAAGCCGGGTCCTCACCGTTCGGCAAAGCGGCAACTCTGACATTCATATGAAAAGGAATCGCCAGTTTAGCCGCCCGCTCTATTGCCTTGAATCCGGCCGCGTCTCCATCATAAGCGAAAATTATTCTTTCCGAAAGTCTTTTCAATCTTTGAAGTTGTTTTTCTGTCAAAGCAGTTCCGGAGGTAGCGACAGTGTTACAAAATCCCGCCTGATGCGACAAAATCAAATCCATTTGGCCCTCAACCAAAATTGAATAATTCTTTGTCCTAATTTCGTTTTTTGCCCGATCAAAGCCGTAGAGAATTTCCGACTTGTTGAAAAACTCGGTCTCCGGACTATTCAAATATTTTGGCGCATTTTCTTTTTCCGGAAACAATCTGCCTGAAAAAGCAATTATTCGTCCGGCGCTATCAAAAATCGGAAAGATGATTCGATTTCTGAAGACGTCATATAACTTGCCATCTTCAGTTTTCTTAGCAAGACCTGTTTTCTGCAATTCAGACTCTTTAAAACCTTTGTTCTTTAAAAAATCTATTAAGTCCTGCCACCTGTCTTTGGCATAACCAATTCGCCAACTTGAAAGTGTTTTTTCCTCAACGGATCTCTTTTTTAGATACTCTCTAGCAAGTTTATCATTCCTTAAGTTTTCTTCAAAAAAGGAAGCGGCGTGATCAATAAGCTCAAGCATCCGTTCTTTCTCTCCTCTGTCCTGCTTCTTTTCAAAGTCCAAATCAACACCAGAACGATGAGCCAAAATTTTCAAAGCGCCGAGAAAATCCAACCCCTCCATCTCCTGAACAAAAGTAAAAATATCACCTTTAGCTCCGCAACCAAAGCAGTAATAAGAATCTCTGTCCGGCGAGACAAAAAATGATGGAGTCTTTTCGTTGTGAAAAGGACAATTAGCTTTAAAATTTGAACCGGCCTTTTGAAGCTTTAAGTGACTCCCCACTACATCAACAATTGAAAGTCGCTCTTTGATTTTGTCTACATTAGACATAAGCTTCCTAAAGTGGTTTTGACACAAAAACTAAGCTCGAAAGACCTCCAATGATAGAAATTTAAGAGCTAAGAACCTCCTGATCTTGTTGGGAATCTTCTATCATCTTCTGCTTTGGACTTCCAATAAATCCGGTGCCGGCCGGAATTAATCGGCCGATTATGACATTCTCTTTTAACCCTCTCAAATTATCCTCATAACCTCGAATAGCCGCGTTTATGAGAATCCTTGTGGTGTGCTGAAAGGAAGCGGCGGAAAGGAAGCTCTTTCTGGTTAGAGAAACTTCGGAGATACCCATCAGAACTTTTTCAGCTTTGGCCTCTTTGTTGCCTAAATTCGCAGCTGACTCGTTAGCCAAAGTCAATTCCCGCTCCTCAACAACATCACCGTTTGATAAATTTGTATCACCGCTATCTTTAACTCTGCGTCTAGAAAACATTTGGCGAACAATTACTTCTATATGTTTTCTTGAAATCGGCTCACCCTGTAATTCGTAGAGCTTGTTTATCTCCTTAATAATATAATTTTCAGTCGCTTCTTTGCCGGCATATTTGAAAAGTTCGTCCAAATCTGCAGAACCGTCGGTTAAAATCTGGCCTTTTTTAACCCCATCGCCAACCTTCACCAAAACCGATCGCTGGAAGCTGACTGGATATTCAATTTCGGCACTTTTTGATTTTGGAACTTTAGCTTCTGAAGACAGAACAACAATTGATTTCTCACCCTTTTCGTTCTTTATGCTGGAAATAACTCCATCGACAGTTGAAATAACAGCTGGATTTTTCGGCTTTCTCTTCTCAAAAACCTCTTCCACTCTAGGCAAACCAGTGGTAATGTCCCCACCCACAGAAGCGGTACCTCCGGAATGAAAGGTTCTCATCGTCAATTGGGTTCCCGGCTCACCAATAGCTTGGGCCGCGACGGTTCCGACCGCTTCACCAATCTCAATTGATTTACCGGAACCAAGATCCGCCCCATAACACTTGGCACAAACCCCGCTTATAGACTTACACGACATTGGTGAGCGAACGATCGCCTCGCTGACTTTGGACGACTCAACTAATAAGGCATCTTTTTTGGTCAAAAAATGGCCTTTCTTGAAAATAATTTCTCCTTCAGAGTCAACCACATCTTCAGCTAAAAATCTGCCTTTTAAATTTTTGGACAGTGGGACCTCAATTTCTGAATCTGAATCACGGCTGATTTTTATACCGTCTTTTGTTCCGCAATCTTCTTCAGTAATTATTGAATCTTGCGCCACATCAAACAGACGTCGAGTTAAGTAACCTGCCTTTGCGGTATTCAAAGCCGTATCGGTCAAGCCTTTTCTGGCGCCGTGGGTGGTAATAAAGTACTCAATCGGAGTCAACCCTTCTTTCGAAGAAGAGATTACCGGAAATTCAATAATTTCTCCGAGAGCATTTTGGATGAGACCTTTCATACCGGCCATCTGGGTAATTTGAGAAAGAGAACCTCTGGCGCCGGACTTAACCATGTCGTAAACCGAACCCTTTTTATCAAGACTGTCCGGAATAATTTTTTCCAACTCACCCTTAGCCCAATGCCAAATTTCTATATTTTTCCTCAAACGTTCTTCACTGGAAATAAGACCGTCGTTGTACTGACCCAAAACCTCTTCAGCTTTTTTATGAGCGGCATCTATTATATCTTTTTTCTGCGCCGGCACCGAAATCTCATCAATACCCCAAGTAATACCAGCATAAGTTGCATACTTAAAACCAAAAGACTTTATCTTGTCCATTATCGGCGGGATCTCTCCAATGCCATATTTTTCAATAAGGTCTTCAACCAAAGCCGACATCTTTTTCCTGTCTATTTCGGAGTTTAAGAAAGGATAATCTTTTGGCAAAATACTGTTAAACAACAAACGTCCGACGGAAGTCTCAAAAATTTGTCCATTGAATTCTTTGTATTTCGGAGTGTCTGTCGCCAAGACTTTTATTTTGGCTCGAAATCCGACTATATCATAGTCAAAAGCACCAATCGCTTCGTTCGGACTTGAGAAATGTTTATCCTCACCTTTTTCATCAGGAATAATTCTTGTCATCCAGAAACAGCCCAAAACAATATCAAGCATTTTGGCCGAGACAATCGGATCGCCGCTTCCCGGCTTTAAAATATTTTTATCGGCCGCCATAATATTTCTAGCTTCCATTTGAGCTTCTGCGGACAAAGGAACATGAACCGCCATCTGATCACCATCAAAGTCCGCATTGAAAGCGGTACAGACTAAGGGGTGAACTTGAATGGCATTACCTTCAATCAAAATCGGCTGAAAAGCTTGGATTCCAAGACGGTGCAAAGTCGGAGCTCGATTCAGAAGAACATATCGTCCCCTGATCACCTCTTCTAAAATTGCCCAGACTTCCGGCACTCCTTCTTCTATCAACTTACCAGCACCTTTTATGTTGAAAGCTAGTTCTTTCTTTAGAATTTGAGAAATAACAAACGGCTTGAAAAGCTCAAGAGCCATATGCTTTGGTAGACCACACTGATTGAGCTTAAGCTCCGGACCAATAACAATCACAGACCGGCCGGAATAATCAACACGCTTACCCAAAAGATTCTGTCTGAAGAACCCTCTTTTACCTTTCAGATTGTCAGCGATCGATTTTAATTCTCGCTTTTGACCTTGGCCGATCATTGATGACTGGGCGGTACCTTGACGCAAAGTGTTATCAAGCAAAGCATCTATTGCTTCTTGCAAGATTCTTTTTTCGTTCCTTAAAATAACTTCAGGTGCGTTGATTTCTTTAAGTTTCTTAAGACGATTGTTTCTATTTATCACCCGGCGATAAAGATCATTGACGTCAGAAGTCGCATATCGCCCACCATCGAGCGGGACCATTGGTCGCAAAGCCGGAGGAATGACCGGGATTCTAGTCAAAAACATCCACTCCGGACGCAAACTGTTTTTAATCATTGATTTAACCAGAGAAATTCTTTTTTTGATTTTTTCTCTCTCAACCGATCCAGCTTCCTCAAGTTCTTGTTCCAAATTGCTTTCAAGAATTTTTAAATCAACATTGCTTAAGATTTTATAAATAGCTTCAGCGCCAATACCGGCCTCAAATATTGTCCCGTAACGAACCGAATAGTTATGGAAAGCCACCTCGTCAAGGACTTGTCCTTCGGAAAGACCTTCAATATCGTTTCTGGTCTTGACCCACATTTCTTTCAGAGCGTCTTTTTCTTTCTGGTTTTGGGCCGATTTAAGCTTGCTGTTGAATTCACTGTCCAAATCCTTCAGAACCCTCTTTCGTTCTTCTTCATTTACAGAAGTGATTATATAACCAGCAAAATAAATAACTTTCTCCAAGTCACCGGCTGGAATTCCTAAAACCATTCCGATTCTTGAAGGTACGCTTTTTAAAAACCAAATATGAGAAACCGGACTTGCCAACTCAATGTGTCCCATTCTTTCTCGCCTAACAATGCTTCTTGTGATTTCAACACCGCACTTCTCACAAACAATTCCTTTATAGCGAATTCCGCGATATTTGCCACAATAGCACTCATAGTCCTTGTCGGGTCCGAATATTTTTTCGTCAAAGAGACCGTTTCTCTCGCTTCTTTGAGTTCTGTAATTTATTGTCTCGGGTTTGGTAATTTCACCAAAAGACCACTGCCTAATGCTGTCAGGCGAAGCCAGACGTAGAGCGATAGAGTCAAAGTCGTTTATATTTGCCGATAATTTTGTTCTCATAAATTTTAAAAAGAAAATATTGTTAAAACGAAAAATCTATTTCTCCGCACCCCTTCTTTTTTCATCTTTTTTTCTAAGTTCAACGTCTAAAGCTAAACCGCGTAAATTACTTAGCAAGACATTAAAAGACGCGGGGGTGTTAAGTTCCCTTATTTTCTCACCCCTAACAATCGCATCAAAAGCCGCACTTCTTCCAATGATATCGTCAGATTTAATCGTCAACATTTCCCGCAAGGTATGTGCGGAACCGTAACCAAGAAGCGCCCAGACTTCCATCTCGCCGAATCTTTGTCCGCCACCTTGGGCTTTACCACCAAGCGGTTGTTGGGTAATAAGCGAGTAAGGGCCAATCGAGCGCATGTGGATTTTATCTTCAACCATATGGTGAAGTTTTAGAATATACATATAGCCAACAGCAATCGGCTGATTAAAAGCTTCTCCTGTTCGGCCGTCGTGAAGAATCATTTTGCCCGACCTTGGAAATCCAGCTTTTTCAAGCTCGTCTTTTATTTCTTCCCCAGTCGCGCCAAAAAATGGTGGCACAATGGCTTGATAATTCAAAGTGTTAGCGGCTAGACCCAAATGCATTTCCAAAATTTGCCCCAAATTCATTCTAGAAGGTACGCCAAGAGGGGTCAAAATAATATCGACCGGCTGACCGTCTTTGGTGTAAGGCATATCTTCCTCTGGTAGAATTCTAGAAATTACACCCTTATTGCCGTGCCTTCCGGCAAGCTTGTCACCCACAGAAACATTTCTCAATTGAGCAACTTCGATATGAATTCTTTTTATAATTCCTGATTCGAGTTTGTCACCATTTTCCCTAGAAAAAACCTGGACCTTTACTACCCTGCCTCTTTTTCCGACTTCCATTCTCTTTGAGGTATCTTTTACATCTCTGGCCTTTTCACCGAAAAGAGAGCGAAGCAGACGCTCTTCAGGAGTCAGTTGAGTCTCACCTTTTGGAGTAATCTTGCCGACCAATATATCGCCCGAGCGAACTTCGGCCCCCACCCGGATAATTCCATCTTCTGCCAAATTTCTAAGTTTGGTTTCTCCAACATTAGGAATATCGCAGGTCGTAACTTCCGGCCCGAGCTTTGTGTCTCGGACATTGACGACAAATTCTTCAATATGAATACTTGTAAATTTGCTGTTCTTTACCAACCTTTCGTTAACAATAATCGCGTCTTCATAATTGGCCCCGGACCAAGACATGAAAGCGACTAGAACATTTTGGCCCAAAGCAATTTGGCCATTTTCAGACGATGAGGTGTCAGCCAAAATTTCACCTCTTTTGACTTTTTGCCCAACTTCAACTATCGGTCGCTGATGAAAAGCGGTAAAGCCGTTAGTTCTTGAAAAATTGACCAAACGATATTCATCTGTCTTACCTTTCTTGTTTTTTATTTTTATTAGTCGGCCATCGACATAGGAAACCTCTCCTTCTTCGCTCGAAACTACAAGTCGTCCAGTGTCTAAAGCCGCGGCCTCTTCAATGCCGGTTGCGACAAGTGGCGCTTCAGGAATAACGCAGGGGGTCGCTTGTTTCTGCATGTTTGAACCCATGAGCGCGCGGTTAGCATCATCATGATTTAGAAAAGGAATCATCGAGGTGGCAACAGAAAAAGCTTGGGTGGCTGAAACATCGATATAATCAACGTCATTTCTTTCGACAAGTCCCGGCACACCTTTTACCCTAACATCGACATGGTCAGGTATTAAACGACCACCTTCATCATAGGGAGTTGCAGCGTGGGCAATTTTGTATTTTTCTTCTTCGTGGGCATCCATATAGTCAATCTGGCCTAAAATTTTTCCATCTTTGACTTTGACATACGGCGTTTCAATTATTCCAAATTCATTAACTCTGGCATAAAGCGCCAAACGCAAGATTAATCCGATGTTTTGACCTTCAGGAGTATGGATCGGGCAGAGTCGGCCGTAATGGGTAGGATGGACATCGCGGACTTCAAAACCGGCGCGAGCGCGATTGAGACCTCCTGGACCAAGAGCCGAGAGAGTTCTAAGATGTTCTATTTCAGACAGAACGTTCTCTTGTTGCATAAACTGCGAGAGCTGATTTGTAGCAAAAAATTCCTTAATCCTAGCCTGCAAGGGCTTAGGAGAAATGAAATTTACCGGCAAGACGGTTTCGCTATCAATGGTGGACATTCGGTTTTGAATATTCCTTTTTATCTGTGCCAGTCCGATTCGGATTTTCTGTTGGAACAATTCTCCGACATATCTAACGCGCCTTGAACCTAGATGGTCAACATCGTCTTCTTTAGCATCTGGGTTATTGTTTAATTCGGCAATGTGATTAATGATGACTGTCAAATCAGACAAACTTATAACTTTCTTTTTCAAATCACTGACAGAAGACCCTAACCCAAATCTTTTATTAAACATGTATCGCCCGACCTTTGAGAGGTCGTATCTTTCTTCGCCGAAAATAGAATTCAAAAAATCTTTGGCGTTATCAACTGTCGCCATATCGCCATCCCTAAGACGTCTGTGAATCTCAATAACAGACTGCTCTAAACTTTTAGCCGGATCTTTGGCCAAAGTTTTTTCGATATGCTCTTTTGCTTCTTTTTTATCTTTAAAAAGAGCAAGAATCTCTTTATCGGTAGAGGCGCCAAGAACTCTAAAAAGAGAGGTGATAGCGAATTTTCTTTTCCTATCAATTCTGGCATATATAACCCCGTCTTGATCAGTTTCAATTTCAATCCAAGCCCCTCGTGAAGGAATGATTTTGGCCCCAAAATACCTATGTCCACGAATATATTGTGAATTGAAGAGTACCCCAAAAGCTCTGGCAAGTTGTGGAACAACGACTCTCTCTATACCGTTTACAATGAAAGTGCCGTGATTCGTCATAAGTGGCATATCAGCCATAAAAATCTCCTGCTCTTTTTCAGTTTTCAAGCCAAGATTATTTAATCTAACCTTAACCTTAAGTGGCGCTTCGTAAGTTAGTTTGTTTTCCTTGGCAAAGTATTCATCAAATTTTGGTTCACCGATTTCAAAACCCAAGAAATCAAATTGAAATTTCTTTTCAGTAAAATCTTTGATTTTGGAGAATTCCGAAAAAACTTCTTTTAAGCCATCTTTCAAAAACCACTCAAAAGATTTGATTTGTGGTTCAACTAAATAAGAGAGGGGGGCGATTGGGTCCTTATAGCGACTAAAATATTTTTTCTTCAACTGTTCTTTCTTGATAACTATTTGATTTGAAGCCATAAAAATCAACAAAAGCAAGACTTAACCTTGCTATATAAAGGTTTTTAAAAATACTTATAAAAAGAATTTAATTAAGCTCTTTAAGCACTTAATTTATAAGCCCTTTAAAGTATCCAGATAGTCATCATCAACTCAATCTTGTCAACTAGACAAGTATAGGGATCAAATTTTGTTTGTCAAGCGAAACTGTGGATAACTTACTTTACTAAATAAAATATTTTTCTTCTTCTACTGGCTGATATCAACCCTTCCAACTTAGTATTATTCAGCTTAAAAAATACCGGTAACAGTGTAGGCCACCAAGAAATAAACAAGAATACTAAAAATATCCCTAACAACAGTTGAGAGTGGTCCAGAAGCAATTGCTGGGTCAAGCTTTAATCTGAAAAACAGCCATGGAAAAAATATTCCGGATAAAGCGGCGATAAAAATCGTCAAAACAAAAGAAAATCCAATAATTAAAGATATTCGAAAATCACGCCACCACCAAAAAACTAAAATAAAAGCAATGAGGCCAAGAAATACGGCAAGTAAAAAACTTATGGTCGATTCCTTTTTTAAATAGCTTTTTATTTTAACTTTGTCAGGCAAAGAAAGTGTTCTGACAAAAAGAGTTTGAGTTTGAGAACCGACAGCGTCCGCCATATAAACTACTGCCGGAATAAAAGCCGCAAGCAAAATAATCTGTGAAAGGGTCTGCTCGAAGAAACCGACAACAAAAGCTGCGAGCATACCGCCTAAAAGTCCGACCAAAAGCCATGGTAGACGCTTCTTGAAGTGATCAGAAGTTTTGGTCGCAAGAAAACCACTAACCGAATAATTTTTTAATATACCTTCAGAACGCAAAACATCTTCAATCCCTTCTTGATGTAGAACATCAAAAATGACATCGGAAGTAACCACGCCTAAAAATGCGCCGTTTTTATCAACAACTGGGATATTTTTAATATTGTGTTTTACAGCAAGCATCGCCGCTCTTTCTTGGTCTGTACTAGGCCGAACCGAGACCAGATTTGAGATCATTACCGATGAAATCTTGGCGCTCTTGGGCAAACGGAAAACCTCTTTGATTGAGATAACCCCGACAAGAGAATTTTTGTTATCTAAAATGTAAATATAATTGATATTGTCAAAACCTCTCACGCCCTTCAACAAGAGGTCTTCTATCTGCCCAACAGTTGAATCCCTTAACGCTGTCGGCACTTTGTCGGTCAAAATCCTACCGACGCTGTCTGTCGGAAAACTTCTGATATTTTTTGGATTTTGATTTTCTTGATTATTGGTCATTTCTAAATTCTTTGGAAAGCAGGGATCCTAGAGCACCGAAAAGTAAAATCTGGCTGACACTGTAAATCCAGAGCAAAAAGGCAATAAGTGAAGACGAGGCGCCATATATAGCATGGGCCGAATAAAACAAACTGAAGTATAAAGACAAAAGAATGTTTAATACAGAAAAAAGAAGTGCGCCGAGAAATCCGCCAAAAAATGAATCGCGCCAATTCACACGTCCGACTGATACAACCTTGTACATGAAAGCTAAAGAAAAAACCATAAGGACAAAAACCACAAAAAAAATCAAAAACGGCGAACTGGCAATCGACGAATTTAGGGAGCTAAAAGCGGAGCGTGTAAAAAAAGGTATAACAATATTTAGAAAGGTCAACAGAATTATGAAACCGGCCAAAAAAACCGAGTAATACACCGATTTTAAAATATTGAACAGAGTCTGGTTGACACCCCTAACTGGCCCAAAGTGGATTCCGAAAATATCAAAAAATGCCTTTTTCAAAGTGTTGAAAAAATGAGACAAGCCGTAAAAAAGAATGAGCAATCCGACAGCTGAAAAAAGAAAGTGGGCCCTAGACTCTTTTAGACCGTTCAAAAAATCCTCTACAAAAGGAACAGCTTTGCCACCGGTCCTCAATTCAAAATAACCAACAATCTGATCTTCAACCAATCCTTGGCCCACGATAAAGCCACTAAGAGAAACGAATATAATTATTATCGGCGCCAGTGCATAGATGGCGTAAAAAGCCAAAGCCGCGGCATGCCTTGGAATTTCCACCCGCCTTGCTTCTTGACTGATTTTTTTGATAAACTTAAAGTAAGAGGTCACAAACTTAATTGTATAACATCAAAAAATAAAATGTTTAAGTTTCTACACAGTCTGGAATTGAAATGGTGGCAAGCGGGGATTTACGAAACGGCGATGATTTCGCTTGGTATTTTAATCGGCGCACGCTTCGCAAGCTTTTTTGAAAATTGGGTTATCTTCTTTCTTATTGTTTTCTTAGTCGGCGGCTTTTACATCCTACGACTTTGGTTGAAACAGATAAAAAGCCAGTAAAAAAACCGCCCCGGGCAAGACCGGGGCAAGCTAAACTCTTAGAGCGAGTCGAAGGCAGAAGAAAGGTAGCTTGAAGATTAACAGGAAGCCAAGTTTAGCCACCATCGTAAAACATGACCGCAAACACTTAAACGGGTTGAAGCTGTTTTGCCACTCATCTTTGATGAATTTCTTGGCACTAAGCCAGAACACGCCCCAACCTTTTCTGACATCTCGACGGAAACGGACTTTGTTATAAGCCACATTTCACCTCCTTTCTATTTTCAGAGTATCACAACAGTCTAAAAAGTCAAGGTTTCACCTCTTCTTCCCCTCCCTCCATTTATTGATTTTTTTATGATCGCCGGAGAGAAGAACTTTTGGAGTTTGATATTTTGTGCCTTTATAAACCAAAACCTCTGGTCGGGTATAGTGCGGGTATTCTAGAGTCTTTTCTTCACCTTTTTTTGTTTTATTAAAAAAAGATTCTTCTATTAGAGATTCAAATTTAATGACTCCGGGAATAAGACGGGTTATGGTTGAAATCAAAACCGCAGCCGGCAGTTCGCCGTCGGTTAAGACATATGGGCCAATAGAGATTTCTTGGGCTTTTAAAGCCAACCGAACTCTTTCGTCAATGCCTTCATACCGACCGGCGATCAGAATAAGATGGTCATATTTTTTTGAATAATTTAGAGCTAACTTTTGGTCAAACTGCTTACCTTTTGCCGACAAAATAACAATTTTATAACTTTCATTTTTCTTAACTTTCTTAAGAATAGAATCAATTGTTTTGAGAATCGGTTCAGCTTTCATTACCATACCGGCTCCGCCACCATATGGTTTATCATCAACTTGTCGGTGTTTGTCCTTTGTAAAATCCCTTGGGGTGTAAAAAAACAACTTAACTTTTTTCTGTTCTTGCGCCTTGCGAAGAACCGAAGTTTCTACGTAGGAGTTAATGCTGTTTGGAAAAATTGTAATTACGTGGAAAGTCATAAATTAGGCTCTAGAAAATTAGGCCTTAGGCTCTAGGATAAAGCCAAATTCTTAAAAAGTAAAACTCCGCTTAGCGGAGTTTTACTTTTTCTAGCACCTAGAGCCTAGCGCCTAATACTCTATATTTTAAGGTCATTTAGTGATTCATCTACGCTCTTCTCTCTATTCTCTGCGGGTCTTTCTCTTCTCTGACCCCCTTCTGGTTCGTTAATTTTCAGATTGACTCTGGCGTTATTTTTCATACCGACAACACGCAAAAGAGTTCTAATAGCTTTAGCAGTGTTACCGTCCCGACCGATGATCTTTCCCATATCGGCGGGATTAACATCCAAAGTTATCAAAACACCCATTTCGTCAACAGTTCTGTTAATTTTTACATCTTGAGGATTATCGACCAAAGACTTTACGACATGTTCTAAAAAAACTGCGTCACTTTCCATAACTAGGTTTCTATAAATTAACCCCTATTAATGTGCAAGAGAATCCCGACTATGGCTCTTTCTGCACTAAAAAGATAATACACTGACGACAATCCTTGTCAACAGCTGATTTATAATAATTTGATTAGGAAAATCAGGCAGACGGGGCGCTTGCAGTTTCTTCGGTTTTTTCCGGAGAACTTGTTTCTTGTTCTGAATTCTCATCAGAAGTCGGTGAGGGTTCGCTGTTTTGGACCGGAGACTTGGATTCCTTTTTATCTGGAGATTCGCTTACTGAAGAAGTGCTTTGGGCTTCTGGCTGATCTTTCTTTATTGGCTTTTTCTTTGGCAAGACATTTATTTTTTTACCTTCAAGCAAGCTCTTTGAAATCAAAAGATTGTGAACAGTGCCGGAGGTTTGGGCACCCTTGGAAATCCAATATTTTATTCTATCGCCGTCAAATTTGAAATCTTCACCTCGACGTGAATCGTAGTTTCCCAAAATTTCTAAAAATTTTCCGCTCTTTGGACCATTTTTTGAATCAGTCAGAACCAACCGAAAAACCGGCTCGTGTTTTCTGCCAACCCTCTGTAATCTAATCTTCAACATAGTGAAAAATATCCTAGCAAAGATTGGTTTTTTGGTCAAATTTGAGATAAACTCAATTCATGCAAAAAAAACAAGGAAAGAATAGAGGAAAAGAAAGAGAGAGTGTTCTCTCCGGAATAATCAAGGTCAATTCCCGCGGAGTTGGATATGTGGCAAAAGAAGGTATTAGAGACGATATTGAAATCGAATCTTATTTCTTAAAGGGGGCGTTAGACAACGACAAAGTATTAATATCCATCCACCCGCCCAAAAAAAATGACAGGCAGAAAGGTGAAGTTATAAAGATATTAGAAAGGGCCAAAGAACAATTCACTGGAGTCGTTGAAAAAGACGGAGAAATCTTTTTTCTAAAAGCCGATGACAGAAGAATGTACCGAGATATAATTATTCCCCCAAATCCCCAACTCAAAAAACTGACCGGGCAAAAGGTTTTGGTGAAAATTACGAACTGGGGAAACCAAAAAAAGAACCCGGAAGGCAAAATCGTCAAAGTTTTTGGTCCAAAGGGCGAGCATGAAGCTGAAATCCAATCAATAATATTCAACAAAGGTTTTGAGTCATCCTTTTCCGAAGCAGTTGAGGAAGAGGCAAGAAAAGTTGCTGAAGTGGCAAAGATCAATTTTGAAGACGAGGTGCGCAAAAGAAAAGATATTCGGGGAATACCGACTTTCACAATTGACCCAGTTGATGCCAAGGACTTTGACGACGCAATATCACTCCGCGAAATCAAAGATCCAAAGTTCAAAGGGGTAATCTATGAGATCGGAATCCATATCGCAGATGTATCTTATTACGTTACAGAAGGATCATCTTTGGACACGGAATCTAAGAAAAGAGGGTTCTCAATCTATCTTGTCGACCGGACAATACCGATGTTGCCGGAAGTCCTTTCAAACAACCTTTGTAGCTTAAATCCGAACGAAAATAAGCTGGCTTTTTCAGCGATTTTTAAGATTTCAGAAAGCGGAAAAGTTTTAGATAGATTCTTCGGACGCACGATAATTTCTTCCCAAAAAAGATTCACTTATGAAGAAGCACAGAAGATATTGGATGATAAAAATGGAATTTTTTTTAAAGAACTTAATATTTTAAACAACCTCGCAAAAACCCTGAAAAAAGAAAGGTTCAAAATGGGGGCCATAGATTTTGATACTGATGAAATAAAGTTTGAACTCGACAAAAACGGACGGCCGATAAGAGTATTCAAAAAACCACGAATGGACACCAATAAACTTGTTGAAGAAATGATGCTACTTGCCAACCGAGAAGTGGCGGAATTTGTCCATCGCAAAGCCAAATCAAAAAGCGGAGACAACGGTTTTATCTTTAGAATCCATGACTTGCCAAACAGAGAAAAAATAAAAAGCTTGTCTATTTTCCTAAGAGCCCTCGGCTACTCGCTTCCTTTTAACGATCGAACGGGGGTTTCTTCAAAAGACCTGAATGCTCTTTTTGCAAAAATTGAGGGTCGGGCGGAAGAATCTTTAATAAAAACTGCAGCTGTTAGGGCTATGGCCAAGGCAGTCTATTCGGTCAAAAACATTGGTCATTTCGGACTAGCATTTCAATATTACACCCACTTTACTTCACCGATCAGAAGATATCCGGATTTATTGGTCCACCGTTTTCTTGATAAGTGTCTCGCTGGAAAAATTGATAGTGTTGATTTTGAAAAATACCGCCGGCTGTCGGAAGAATTGTCAGAAAAAGAAATACAAGTGACTGAAGCGGAAAGAGAATCAATAAAGTTTAAGCAAGTTGAATATATGGCGCAAAGAATCGGAGAAAACTTCGAAGGAATAATTTCCGGCATTACCGAATGGGGTATCTACGTTGAGGAAAAAAACACTCGCTCTGAAGGAATGATAAAGCTACGTGACATTGGGGATGATTTTTACCAACTTGACGAAAAACAATACGCTCTGATCGGACAAAAAACCAAAAGAAAATTTCAGCTGGCTGACAAAATAAGATTCAAGATCAAACGAGTTGACCTTGACTCAAAACAAATTGATTACGAACCAATTTGATCTCGCAATATAAAAACAAAACTATTTAGCAACTGCTACGGCTTCTTCAAAAGCTACCGATAGAATTTTTGAATAGCCCTCTTTACCCATTGTCACGCCATAGATCACCCCGGCCCGCGACATTGTCTCTCGGTTGTGAGTAACTAAAATTAATTGGGAATGTTTGGAGAGCGATTCTATCATGTCGCCGTAACGTTTTGAATTCGCTTCATCAAGTGCCGCATCAGTCTCGTCCAAAACCAAAAATGGCGGCGGGTTGACCTGGGATAGGGCAAAAATCAGAGCGATTGAAGTCAGAGCTCGCTCCCCACCAGACAACATCTCCAATCCACGGATTTTCTTCCTCGGCAAATTAACTTTGATATCAAGTCCCTCTTCAATCTCTTCTTCCTCGTCCCCTAAAGACGGAATTTCTGATTCTATCTGGTCTAATTGTAAATTTTCGTCCAACCTTTTCCTCTTTTTCTCATCTTTGACAACCGACAGACGAGCAGTGCCACCGGAAAACATAGAAGAAAAAAGTTCTTGAAAATGCTTGTTTATATTTTCAATACCAACTTTAAAATTTTGATCAAGCTGGGATTCCAAATCTTTAATGAGCTGTTTTAAAGATTCGCTAGATTTTTGCAAATCAAACAATTCTTTTTCTAAGAAAGCGTCTCGTTCAGCAATTTCCCGATACTCACGTTCCACCTCTTCGCCAATCCCACCTGCGTCTTCCAGTCGAATCTTCATCTTCTCGATCTCTTTTTTTAAAGACGGACGGAGAACTGATTCATAGTCCGGCGTTAGGTTCACAGAAAACTTCTCATAAGCCATAACCGATTCCCCGGAAAGCACTCTTGCCTCTTTTAACTCTCTTTCAAAATCTTCTTCCGCCGAGTTTATATTTCTTAAAACATCGTTAAAATGGGCAATGCCGGCCAAAATTTCACTCTCTTCGGCTCTCAAGCGAAAAATATTTTTTTCCAAATCTCGATTAACATCCTTCTCTTTTTCAATTTCACTTTGCAAAGACTTGAATGATTCTGTAAGTTCTTTTTCTTCAATTCCGGTTTTTTGTTGCTTCTCTTCCAATTCCTCCCTTTCATTTTCAAGTTTTTTTATCAATCCCAAGTGTTCAGAAGCAGTGTCGCCGACATAATTTTCTTTTGTCAAAATATTTGAGATTGACTCAAAAATTTTTTTGAAAAGAGATTTTATCAAACCAAGGTCACTACTATTTTCAACCACCTCCCAGTGTCCTTTTAGCTCTTCTCTCAATACTTCAATTTTCGCCCTATCAATAGGCAAATTATCTCCGGATGTTTTTTGACTATCCAAAATCCGTCTAAGAGAAATTTCTTGACCCTCAATCATGCCAAGTTTTCTAGATAATTCCTCCTTTTCTTGACGAAGCCGTCTCAATTCCGACTCTAATTGAAGGAGTTTCTCGCTTTTCTCGTCTTGCGAGAAATTCTTTAAAGACGAAGCAACCTTTTGTAATTCCAACCTCAAAGAGATCAGGCGCTCCTCCGGTTTTTCTTTCAGATTTTCAACTTCTTTTTTCTTTTGGGCCAAATAAACATTTTCCAAAGAAAAAAATTCTAGATATTTCTGCAAAAGGTCATTTCTTAATTCTTTGGTCTTTTGCAACTTTTCGTATTGCCTTCTTAAAAACTTGATGTGAGGCGAAATTTCCTTTCTCAAAAGCTCAACCTGTTTTAAATTCTCTTCAGTCTTTTCCAATTTTCTTCGACTTTCTTGTTTCCGGTACTGATAAAGCCGGAGACCCAAAGCATCTTCAATCATTTCCCGACGCTCGCGGCTATTGGTATTCAAAATTTTATCGGCTTCGCCTTGCGAAATTATGTGGTGTCCAGAAGGACCGATATTTGTCGGAGCCAGAACCTCCAAAATGTCTTTCAACCTGACCTGGCTGTCATTCAAAAAATACTGATTGACGCCATCCCTGAAAACAACTCTCTCTACCACAACTTCGTCGAAATCTATGTTCATTAAGCGCTTGCGGTTATCCAGAATAATTTTGGCAGAGGCCTTATTTCCCCTCGGCAACTCTTGAGAACCGTTCCAAATCAAATCCTCACCCTTCTTAGATCGCAAAGATTTCATTGATTGCTCGCCCAAAACAAACCGAAATGATTCGGTAATGTTTGATTTACCACTACCGTTTGGTCCGACAATAGCCGTTACCGGGCTGCCGAATTCCAGCTGGCTTTTTTTGGCAAAAGATTTAAAACCTGAAAGTTCTATGGATTTTAAGCGCATGCTAAAAACAAAAAATTACCAACCCTTCTCTTCTAAAGCCGAGGCCGCCGCCTCTTGTTCGGCCTCCTGCTTTGAAACACCTTGGCCCTCCGCAATCTTTTCTTCGCCAAGGAAAACCGCCGATGTAAAATGTTTGTCGTGATCCGGACCGACTTCTTTTATTACCTTATAAGACGGAGTGGTGCCGGTTATCTCCTGCGCTCTCTCTTGAAACCGACTCTTGGCATCAATCCACGATTTTGTCTGCAAAATTTCATCGGTCAAAGGAGTTACATGTTCTAAAATAAATTTTTTGGCGAATTCATAACCTTGGTCAAGGTAAATAGCGCCGATTATCGCTTCCAGAGTATTTGCCAAAATATATTGCCTGGCCCGACCAACATCCTTTGCTTCACCTTTTGAAAGTAGGAGAAAATTATTCACACCAAGTTCAATTGCAACTTTGGCACAAGTCAGAGCGTTAACGAGTGCTGCACGATAACTTGTCAATTCACCTTCGGTTTTTTCCGGAAATCGGTTAAACAGATACTCGGTTACGGCAAGCTCCAAAACCGCATCACCCAAAAACTCCAACCTTTCATTGTGTTGGATTTTGAAATTCCGGACTTCATTAAGATAGGAACGATGGGTAAAGGCCTGCTTCAAAAGTTCCTTATTTTTGAAATTTATTCCGGCTTTTTTTTCAAACTCTAAAAAATCCATATTCCAAAATCATTCAATTAGGATTGATTCTCAGCTAAAATTTTAACTGCTTTTATCACAATCGGCATTACGTCATCATAAAAATTAAGTTCCAAAATATCTTTAAGCTTAAACCATTTAGCATCATCAAGTCCGCCACTTTCTCCCAGTTTTATATCGCCAAAATCAGACCTAGCCAAAAAATATTTCACCTGCTTCTTAACTCTGCCTCTTTCCGGATCATGAGCCACGTATTCGTTTGAACCGAGCTCTTTTTCTACTATAACATCCAAACCGACTTCTTCCTTCGCCTTTCTTTTCACGCCCTCGACAGGATCTTCATCATCTTTTACTTTGCCTTTTGACAGAGTCCAATGACCAAAGACGTCGTGCACCAAGGCAAGATAGACTTGTTCATTGTCTTTAGCGTAAACAACCGCGCCTACCAGTATTTCTTTTGGCAAATTCTTACTATCCTTACTCTTTGCATAATTTGAATCTTCATCTTTCCCCGGCTCGCCAAGCTCTTTATAGACAGTACCAAGAACTCCGTTAACAAACTTCCCGCTGTTTTCCCCACCGAATGATTTAGCCAACTCAATCGCTTCGTTAATCGCAACCTTAGGAGGCACTTGGTCGCGGTCGGAAAATAAAAGCTCGTAAAGCCCAAGACGTAAGATGTTTCTGTCAACGACTGATATTTTATCAAGAGGCCAATCAGGAGCCGCTTTGGAAATTATCTCGTCCAATTTCTCCCTCTTTTCTAGAACTCCATTATAAAGATTGTTCAGGAATTCATTGTCATTTGATTCAGCCGCGAATTCTTCAATATTTCTTTTAAATATCTTCAACCCCTCTGAAGAATCAGCTTTTCTGAAATCTATTTCAAATAGCGTTTGAAGAACAATTGATCTGAAAAGGTGCCGATTAGACATAAATTAACGATCTTAAATCTTTTATCCTCAATACCATCCAATAATAAGAAGGCGCTTTGAATTATCGAAGCTAAGGATTAAGAATCTTTTTCAGTATTGTCTTTTTCTTTCTTGCCTTGCTCTATCCGTTTCTTCTTCTCTTTTTTCTCTTTTTTCTCCACCTTAGCCAAAACATTCAAGACTTGTCGTCCTTTATATTTACCGCAATTAAGGCATGCTTTGTGGCTTTCTTTTGGTGAATTGCAATCCGGGCAAAGACCCCTCTTGACTATTTTCAGGGCATGGTGCGATCGACGGTTTCGGGTATGCCCCCTTGTATGTCTCATTCTTACTACCATATAACCGAGAGTATAAAGCAATGAAAAGGAAAAAACAAGTATGAAAAGACCCCTGCCTGCCGGCTTCGGGGTCTTGGAGGTCACTATCTCTCTTCCTTTTCGCAGAGAAGCGGGCGAAGTATTTCGCACGATTGCGGATCGATCTTGGCAATGTATTGCAAAACTTCTTGGACCGGTTGGCAATTAGCCAATTCAGAAGCCGACACCCAGAGATTGCCATTCAACAGACCTTTCTGTGGCATAGACCAACGCAAAAACAGGAAGATCAAATAGCGATGAACCCCCAGGAAAGGACAGGAATGCCAGCCTGAGATAAAATCCGGCGGATGCTTCGACCTCTTGGGGATTATAATGCCCGCATTGGACAAAATCCCCTTGGCCAACGGCGAGAAATCAGTCACTCTGATAGTTTTCTCTTGGACAAATTCGGCACACAAAAAAGAGTAAGTTGATGGGCCACCCGCAGAGGTCCCCCCTCTTCTGACAAGAAGTTGAACTTCCGGTTTTCCAGAACGTCCGTCTCTGATCTGGAAACAGGTAGCGGCAATTATCCTCTGCATCTGCGTTTGCATCTGCATTATTTCCTCCTTTGGCTTAATGTTCCGGTTCAATCCACACGGAATCGATTAGAACTTCTGAATTAAGAATAACAAAAAAACATTATGAATCAAACGCCGATTTCAGACCCAAGAAACTTCTGCGATGAATGGGGGTTAATCCGTGCTTTTTTATTTTTGAAAAATGAAGTTTGGTACCATAGCCCTTATGGCCTTCAAAACCGTATTTCGGATAAATTCTTGCCATTCTTTCCATCAACTTGTCCCGCCGGACTTTGGCCAAAACCGAAGCGCAACTAATGACTTTTATTTTCTCGTCGCCTTTTATGATGGTTTTTTGAAAAACAAATTCTTCCGGCGCTTTTAATCCCCCGTCTAAAAGAACTCGGCATTCCGATGGTTTTATTTTTAGCCGACAAATCGCCCGCCTGACTGCCAACTCAACAGCTTTTGCAAGTCCAATTTTATCAATGGTGGAATGATTGGCAGAGGCAAAAGAAAAATCGACACGGCCAAGATTTTTTAACTTTTTCATTTCGGTCACACAATTTTCTCTTTGTTTCGCGCTCATCTTTTTTGAATCTTTCACCTGTTTTGGTAAAACGCTTTTACTCCTCTCGACACAAAAAGCACAAACCACCAAAGGCCCGGCCAAAGGTCCCCTCCCCACTTCGTCAATGCCAATCAGATATTTAATCATTAATAATAATTATAACAGCCAGACTATAAATAAGTTTGTGCTAAAATACCGATTAAACATGAGAAAGTTTATCCATCTCCATACTCATTCCCACTACTCCCTGCTTTCGGCTCTGCCGAAAATTAAAGAACTGGTAGCTTCCGCCAAGGCGGAAAATATGAGAGCTTTAGCTCTAACCGACAACGGTAATCTTTACGGCGCTATTGAGTTTTATAAAGAGTGCAAGAAAGAAAACATAAAGCCGATTGTTGGTGTTGATTTTTATGTCGCCCTCCGTTCTCGAAATGACAAACAAGCCGGCATAGACAACAAAAGAACTCGTCTCCTGCTTCTGGCTAAAAATTACGAGGGTTATTTAAATCTTATTAAGCTAGTTACCCTTTCTCATTTAGAAGGTTTTTATTACAAACCGCGAGTTGACAAAGAACTCTTGGAAAAATACGGGCAAAATTTGGTCTGTATTTCTCCGGCTTTGAGTAGCGAGATTTCCCAAGCTCTGGCCTACAGCGACTTTGAAAAAACTGAAGAGATAATCAGCTGGCACAAAAAAATATTCGGGCAAGAAAACTTTTACTTAGAGATAACCCATCATCCGGAAATCTCCGGACACCAAGAAAAAATGCTGGCTCTAAAAAAACTTTCGGAACAAAGTCAGACACCAATGGTCGCCGGTCAAGAAGTTTTTTATTTAAAGCCGGAAGACAAAATGGCCAGAAAGACAATGCTCTCAATTCAGACAAATTCTGAAAATTTTTCTGGCAGTTTTAACGAAGAAGAAGATTTCTCTTTCATTTCTGAAAAACAAGCTGAAGAATACTTCAAAGATTTCCCTAATGCTCTGGAAAACACCCTTGCAATTGCCGAGAAATGTAATCTCGAGCTTGAACTCGGCAAATGGGTTTTTCCAAATTACAAAACCGAAAATAACTTAACTCATGACACTGAATTAAAGAACTTGGTCTATGAGGGATTAAAAGAGCGAAACCTGAAAGAGACGGACGAAATTAAAAATCGAATTGAATACGAACTTGAGATAATAAAAAAGAAAGGGTACGCGCCATATTTTTTGGTAGTTGCCGACCTTCTGAAATTTGCTAGAAAAAATAACATTTTCAGCACTACCCGTGGCTCGGCCGCCGGTTCAATGGTCTCATATCTGACTTTTATCACCACTGTCAATCCAATTGAATACAAATTGCCATTTGAAAGATTTTTGAATCCGGAAAGGCCGTCGGCACCCGACATTGACATGGATTTTGCCGACAGTCGCCGAGACGAAGTTATTGCTTACGCAAAACAAAAATACGGCGAGAATCAGGTGGCCCAAATTGGAACTTTCGGAACGATGATGGCTAGAGCCGCGGTCAGAGACGTTGCTAGGGCTTTAAATTTTCCATATAGCGTAGGAGACAGAATCGCCAAGCTCATCCCATTCGGAGCTCAAGGTTTTCCGATGACAATTGACAAAGCTTTGAGTCAAATTCCGGAACTCCAGTCAATCTATAAGGAAGAAAAAGATGTTAAAGAGATAATGGACATGGCTAAAAAAATTGAGGGTTGCGCTCGCCACATTTCGGTTCATGCCGCCGGAGTTGTCATTTCGCCTACACCTTTGACTAATTTTGTGCCACTTCAATACGATCCAAAAGGCGAGGGTAAAGTTATAACTCAATATGACATGCATTCCGTCGAAGACGCCGGGCTTTTAAAATTTGATTTTTTAGGAATTAAAAATCTCTCGATCTTGGCTGACTCGGTCAAACTGGTTGAAAAACTTGAAAATAAAAAAGTTGAGATTGAAAACATACCGCTAAATGATAAAAAAACTTTTGAGATGCTCTCACGCGGCGAAACTTCAGGGCTGTTCCAATTAAACGGTTCGGGGATGACTAAATACCTGAAGGATCTGAAGCCGACAGCAATCCACGACATAAACGCCATGGTCGCCCTTTATCGCCCCGGACCGATTGAATCAATCCCAACTTATATTGAAAGAAAAAGAGAACCTCATACAATCGCCTATCTTGATCCAAGAATGAAGGAGATTCTATCTGAATCCTACGGCGTTATCACTTATCAAGACGACGTCATGATGATTGCCATTAAACTAGCCGGCTATTCTTGGCTTGAAGCCGACAAATTGCGCAAAGCCATGGGTAAAAAAATTCCGGAAGAAATGGAAGCCCAAAAAGAAAAACTGATTGAGGGATTGAAAAAAAACGGAATGACCGAAAAAAGAGCCGAGGTGCTTTGGAAATTGATTGAGCCTTTCGCCGCTTATGGTTTTAATAAAGCCCACGCAGCAAGTTATGGAAGAGTTGCTTATCAAACCGCTTACATGAAAGCCAATTTTCCAGTGATTTATATGTCGGCGGTTTTAACAGCTGATTCCGGCGACACTGAAAAAGTCGCGGAAGCGGTATCTGAATGCAAAAGAATGGGGATTTCCGTTTTGCCTCCAAGTATAAACGAAAGTTTCAGCGTCTTTACAGTCATCAAAGAAAAAGCTGACGAAAAAGATAAGATAAGATTCGGATTGATGACAATAAAGAATTTCGGGGCGGGAATTTCTGAAGCAATAATTCAAGAAAGGGATCGAGGTGGCAAATTTAAAGACTTAGCGGACTTTTTAGAGAGAATTAAAGATAAAAATTTAAATAAGAAATCACTTGAAGCACTGATAAAGTGTGGGGCGCTTGATGATTTTGGTGAAAGAGGACAAATGCTTCAAAACTTAGACAATTTGTTGGCTTTTCACAAAGAAAAAATCGCCGACCAAAATTCTAATCAAAGCTCTCTTTTCGGACTAGCTAAAAATTCAAGTTTTTCCGCCCTACGCCTTGAACAAAAAGACCCGGCAAGTGAATTTGAAAAACTTGGATGGGAAAAAGAGCTTTTAGGACTTTACGTTTCCGGTCATCCACTGGAAAATTTTACTCCAGAAGTTAAAGAAAAATACTTTAGTAAAATAAAAATTTTAAAAGAAAATCAGTTGAACGGACTAACGGTTATTGCCGGAGGTATAATAGAAGAAGTAAAACAAATCGCGACAAAATCTGGAGATTTAATGGTTTTTATTAAACTTTCTGATCTGACCGGCAGCATTGAAGCGGTGGTCTTCCCAAAAGTTTTTCAAAATTATAAAGATATAATAAGACCAGAAAACTGCATCGCTCTAAAAGGCCGTCTTTCAGACCGAAATGGAGAAAAAAGTATTGTGGTTGAAAAAATAAAGACTATAAACCGTGAAGATGAGAAAGGAGGTGTAGAAAATTAGAAGCCGAGAAAAAGCTTTGAGAAAAAATTTCTAAGACTATCCGTAATCCCGGAGAAAAAAGACTTCACTTCAGCTAAGTAGGTACGACGCTTATTTTCATCAAACATGCCGGCACTGGTGCAGAAACATCCGGCTGGCACCGGCTTAACACTCTCAAACCACTGCTTCTGATTAAATCCGTATTGGTCGTCAACTCCGCCAAGCCAATACATGATGGAAGAAACCCCACCTTCTTGGTGAATAATTTCTATTTGACGAGAGCCGACCCAGTGTTCCACGGCATTATAACCATGAGCCGCATGGGTTGCCAAAACCACAGCAACCGGAATTGAACTACCATTCTTTCTTTTTATCTGCTTTGCCGCCCTAATTCCCTCTCTAGTTCGACCCTCGAAAGTCTCGTAGTTAGGATCACCCGGTAAAAAAAGAACGTATGGCGTCGGTAAAAGATAATCAACCAAATCATAGACTCCAGCTTGACTCAAAAGTTGGTGTCCAGCCATCTGATTCTGAAACCCTGGATGATTGGGATCCCCAAAACGTGGTGGATTTGGTGTGCTCCAAAGAAATATTTTTGAGCTAGGTAAAAATTCTCTTGCCACTTCCAATCTCATTTTGAGTGCCTGAATCGCCTGCTGTTGCAAATCAGAGTCATTTAGATATTCAGAAAGGGTGCCAATCGCTGAAGCACCTAAAACTCCCTCAATATCCAAAATTACAAAATGACTTTTATTTAAATTTTTTCCAAGTCCAGATGTAAGATATTTATTAAATTCATTTCGAACGTCGTCTTTTGAATGCGCTAAAAGTTCCTCAATCATTTCGGCATCAGATTTTTGGCCGGATATATCTCTACGTGCCAAAAGAAATCTGCCACTGACGCTCCAAGCAGTATTTGACATCCCAAGATAACTGTAATCACGATTACTATATCGGTCCTGAAGCATATACCTGTAATCACAAGTGGAGTAATTAGTTATCTCATTTCCAAACGGGCAGGGTGGCGGTGGTGGCGGTGGCGGTGGCGGTGGCGGTGGCGGTGGTGGAGGAGGTGGTGGAGGTGGAGGAGGCGGAGGTGGTGGCGGAGGAGGTGGTGGCCCCGGCGGTGGTGGAGGAGGTGGAGGTGGTCCTGGAGGAGGAGGTGGTGGCGGAGGAGGAGGTGGATTA